>JBEPWN010000178.1:0-5908 GCA_041642395.1 Marinilabilia sp.
TTTTTGGTGATATACCGGAGGGTATCGCCATTGGAGCAGTGATCATGCTCAATGCAGCCATCGGCTTCTGGATGGAGTTTCAGGCACGCCAAAGCATGGCCACACTCAGAAGTATGGATAAGATCACCGCCAAGGTTGTGAGAAACGGAGAAGAAAAAGACCGGGATGCAGAAGAGATTGTTCCCGGAGATGTGGTATTGCTTGAGTCGGGTGCATTGGTTCCGGCCGATTTGCGTCTTATCGAAGTTTCAGAGTTGCAAATCAACGAATCTCCTCTCACTGGTGAATCAGTTCCAGTAGAGAAAAAAACAGAATCAGTTCCAAAAAATGCTCAAACCGGCGACCGCAAAAATATGGCATATAAAGGAACATCAGTAACCCGTGGGAAAGCCCGGGGCATAGTCATTGCTACCGGCATGGATACCGAAATTGGAAACATTTCCCAGTTGGTGAGTTCGGCTGATGAAGACGAGATTCCTTTGAACCGCAAGCTGTCGAAACTATCAAAAAATCTTATTTGGCTCGTTCTGATATTGGCTTTTGGACTGGGTGTGATCGGTTACATTGCCGAAAAAGAACTTTACCGCATCATCCAGACCTCTATTGCCTGGGCCATTGCAGCCATTCCGGAAGGATTGCCCATCGTGGCCAGCATTGCCCTGGCCCGGGGAATGTTGCGACTATCTAACCACAATGTGATTGTAAAGCGTCTGGCATCGGTAGAAACACTCGGAGAAACCAATACCATCTTTACCGATAAAACAGGAACGCTTACCCAAAATCGTCTGACAGTGGAATCTTTGTCAACCGGAATCGGACAACACGGACGTGCCCAATGGAAAGGTGAAGAGGTAACACTGAAGGAGGTTGACCGGGATTCGCAAAATTTCAAGCGCCTTTTTGATATTTCGGTACTGGCAAATGATGCTGTTTATGATCCGAAGCATGAAGAAAACTCTGAAGGCGACCCCCTGGAAATAGGGTTATTAAAATTTGCCCGGGCATTCGATCCGGAGCGGATAAATCAACTGCATCAACTCGAATTTGTGGGCGAGGATCCATTCGACAGTGAGAGCAAGATGATGGGTACTGTTTATACTGATGGCAAAAAATTTATAATTTCGGCCAAGGGAGCTGCTGAAAGCATCCTGGACATCTGCACCCACAAGCTTGAAAAAGAAAAAGTGACCCGGCTCACAGATGGAGAAAAAGAAAAAATCGCTGCACAGAGTGATGCCATGTCGGAAAATGGCCTGCGCACACTGGCATTTGCATATCGTGACGATGCAGAAAAACCTGCCGGCATTGAAGATCATGCCTTTTTAGATGAACTGGTTTATGTGGGACTGATCGGGTTTGTTGATCCTCCAGGTCCAGGAATTAAGGAGGCCATAGAAACGTTTCATACCGCGGGGATTGAAGTGGTGATGGTCACGGGCGACCACCCCGGAACAGCCCTTAATATTGCCAGACAGGTTAGTCTGGTGGCGCCGGATGAAGACCGCGTAATTCATGGCAGAGATCTGAAAGAGGACCAGTTCAAGAACGAAGAAATTGCTGCCACCCGGGTGTTTTCAAGGGTGGATCCTTCTCAAAAACTCAGACTGATTGATGGCTTTCAGGATCAGAATAAAATTGTGGGGATGACCGGCGACGGAGTAAATGATGCCCCTGCCCTCAAAAAGGCCGACATCGGTATCGCAATGGGAAAAAGAGGAACTCAGGCGGCCAGGGAAGTAGCCGACATGGTACTCCGGAACGATGCATTTCCATCCATTTTGGAGGCTGTAAAAGAGGGAAGGATTATTTTTAGCAACATACGGAAATTTATTATTTATCAGCTATCCTATCATTTTAGTGAGGTACTGGTTATTGCAGCTGTAATGCTTCTTTTATTTGAGTTGGCTCTGGAACCTTTGCAACTGCTCTATCTCAACATCCTTCTTGATGTATTTCCGGCATTGGCCCTTGGAATCGGTCGTGGCCGGGCAGCTGTATTGAAAGAGCCTCCCAAAGATCCAAAAGTGAATATCATCACTCACAAAAACTGGCTGGCCATCATCGTCTATGGTATTGTTATAGCCGCGTCGGTTTCCGGAGTCTATTTTTACGGATATTACCGTATGGGCCTGACACCTGATATCGCCAATAATGTTGCTTTTTTCACCCTTGCCTTTGCACAGTTATTCAATGTGTTGAATATGCGAGATCCGGACGAGAATATGTTTGTGAATCAGGTAACCCGCAATAAGTGGGTATGGGGATCTCTGGCTCTTTGTTTGGGAGCGTTGTTGGCAGCATATTGGATTCCGCTTCTCAGTGGGGTGCTTTCATTGAGTCCAATGGGTTTTGATGTCTGGAAACTGGTAATTATTGGGGCACTTGTCCCGGCTATTGTAATTCAGGGAATTAAACAGTTTGTGAAGAGTTAATGTGAGTAAAGGTTAGATGATTGAAGGGTGGAAGGTTTGAGGAAGAAAGGCGGGAAAGGTGAAAAAGGCATGAAGCATGGGTCATGGAAAAAAGGATGGAGCAATGGAAGGATGAAAAGGTTGGATGTCGAAAAGAACAAAGTATACAACATAGAAACAATGAGAGAAAACTCTCTGAAAAACCTTTCGTGATTAGATGTCAGATAAAAAACAAAACCCCTGTCCGGAAACATTTTCCGGACAGGGGTTGTATAAAATTCCTGCTCATTTATTCAGTACAAATCATTCTTCCTCTGATTCCTCAAAGAAGGTAACAGTGCTTTCAAATTCCTTTTGAGCAATTTCGTCATTGGTGATCCATTTTTCTGAAGTAATCATCAAATAATGGTCATCGCCTTTGTGGATCAAATCCCACACAATTCCTTCGGCTTCGGGAAAAGCTACTTTTCCTTCAAGTTGATCACCAAACAAACGTTTGATTAAATTATTTTCAGATAAACCTTCACTGAGTGCTTTTAAAGCAACTTCTTTGGTTATCTCCACATCACCTTCATTTTTCCCCTTTATGGTGAAATCAATGACATTGACCTGTATGTGGGGAAATTTACCATTGTAAGCCTTATACAACAGCTGGTTGACTTCAAACAAAGGCTTGTGTAAATTGATGTCGGTATATTTCTCCGCCATCTTCTCACGAAGCATCTCGTTGGAAAGATTGTTTATTTGTCCCTCATTCAATTCATCAGACAGTTTGTAATCAAGAACAATGGCAGCGGCTTCAGCAGGCTCAAAATCATTGATGGCCATAAACAAAAACTCTTTAACCTCACGATCCTTCACTGCATCGGCGTCGGGATAATCAAAACGTTTCAAAAGTTCTTTGAAATCAGCATCTGACCATGATTCGTCAAGCTCATCAGTGGTCTTCAGCTCATTAATTTTTACAAGAAATTGCATATATAATTGTTTTCTATTCGTTAATAAAACCAACGAGAGGGTCAATTGTTTTAAAAATAAAAGTGCTGCTAAACAAAATTACCCCTAAATGATAAATTTAAGGGCATCCTTTTATTGAAAGTACATTTTTTCGCAAAAAATTACACATTGTCTTCTGCTGATACACAGATCCAGCAACTCAGCAATTTCGCTCAATTCAACTGAAACACAGAGATCAGGATCTCCGCTGGCACTTCTGATAGTCAACAATACCCTGCAAAAATAAGACAGTCCCGAAATACCGGGACTGTCTTATTCTTTAGCAAATGGGATAACACAACAAGCATTAATAATCAATGCTCAATTATGCCGTAACTTCTTTCTCTACTGCCAGTTTTCCTCTGTAATGACCACACTCATCGCATACAGTGTGCATTTTTATCGTAGAGCCACAGTTAGAACAAACACCCAATGCAACGGTAGTTGCCTTGTAATGGGTTCTTCTCTTGTCTCTTCTTGTCTTCGATATTTTTCGTTTAGGATGTGCCATCTTATAACCTCTTTTTACTTGTTGTTTTTATTTATTAATTTCCTTAATTCACCCCATCGGGGATCCACAGGTTCATCTTCATCGTCAGTGCTGTCATGTTGTGCAGCATCCAGTGTATCTTCGTCCACCAGGTAATTATTCAGTCGCTCCATCATACCTGGCTCGCACCCGGGTGTTCCGTCTTCATTGTCGGGATGAACATGTCTGATAGGCACACTCACCACAATAAATTCGTACATGAACTTCGCAACATTAATGGTATGCGACTCATGTGGCAATACAATGATCTCTTCGGTCGGCTCATCGTATTCCTGACCAAAATTGACATAAATAGTCCCATCATATTGCACCGGAATATTTACATCGGTCAGGCATCTGTCACAAGTGGTTCCGACCACACCCTCAATATTGAAAACCAACTCCAGCATACGGCTGGTTTTAATTAGGGTAATAGTGGCTTTCAAGTCACCTGTTTCTACCTGTGGTTGCTCAAATAACTCAAAAAAAGCATCTCCCAATTTATATTCAAAGAGATGTTCTCCTTCATTAAGTCCTTTAAAGGCAATTCCATACTCTTTCATCATCGTCTCTCCTACCATTCGTAAAAACTTTGCAAAGGTATAAAATATTCAGTGTATGGGAAAAATAATTGCGTAAAAATGTTTTCACCTCACTTTAGCGCAGAATGGGAAGCTCTTCCGGAGTCCACCAAAACCCTGAACGTGGTGCCCTTTCCGGGAGTTGATTCTTTAACGAATATCCTGCCGTGGTGATATTCTTCCACAATCCGCCGGGCCAGAGTAAGACCGAGTCCCCATCCTCTTTTTTTGGTAGTATATCCGGGCTTGAAAACAGTTTTCTGGTGTTTCCGGGAAATGCCTTTTCCTGTATCGCTGATGTCAATATAAACATTATCCCGCATCAGGCCCCATGAAAAAGTAATGACACCTTCCCCTTCCATGGCATCGGCTGCATTTTTACAGATGTTTTCAATTACCCATTCAAACAGTGGACGGTTTACGGTTGCTTCAAGAGAAGGATTTGACAAGGGAGGTTTAACTTCTATTTTTACTCCCGACGAAATACGATGCCTCAGATAACCGATCACATCTTCCAGCATTTGAGCAATCTGAACATTATTCATATCGGGACGGGAACCGATTTTAGAAAATCTCGCTGTAATGGTTTCCAGTCTTTGCACATCATGGCGCATTTCGTTTACCATTGAAGGATCAATATTTTTCATGGAAAGCACTTCAACCCATCCCAATAGCGAAGAAGTTGGTGTTCCCAATTGATGCGCAGTTTCCTTGGCCATGCCAACCCATACCTGATCCTGTTCCCAGCGCCTGGAAGCACTGAAAGCCCAGTAGGCAAGAAATACAAACAACATCACCACAATCAATTGCACGATGGGAAACAAGCGAAGCTTACGTAAAATTGTAGAATCGGAATAATAGAGATACTGTCGTTGATCTTCACCCAGATCTATAACGATGGGATCGCGACCTTGTTTCATTTTCTGGAGTTCCTGCTGCAGATATGCCTGCTCATTTTTTCTTGTTACATCCAGATTGCGATGAAAATAGATCGTGTCACTGTCATCAGCAATAATAAGAGGGACGGTAGTATTATTCTGAATGATCTCAAATACGAGTTCAAGGGACTGCTCATCGATGTTGGGACGGGCAAACTGCCGGTTGGCCTTGGCCCAGATTTCCATTTTGCGCGTTTCCTCGCGACGAAGCTCGGAGGTCAGTTCGCTGGTATAATACAAAGAGGCACCTCCAATAATAAGGGCACCCATCATCAAGAAAAACTTCCACCACCTTTTTCTGTTATATAGCTCCATCAACAAAGAAGATTAGATATTTAGATATCAGATGTTAGATAAATTATATCATCTTAAAAAATAAACTCTTAACAGCCTGAGCCTTTCAAACTCAAATAGCTAACTGACAAGGCATTACATAAAAAACAGCGGACCATT
>JBEPWN010000179.1:0-5870 GCA_041642395.1 Marinilabilia sp.
TGACACTGAATGAGCCACTACCTGATCCTGAAAAGCCTTCAAGGGCAGTGTAGGAATAGGTATAGCTGCCGGCAGGCAGTTGAATTGTTGTCGTTGTTGAATAGGTTCCAACAGTACCGCTGGGTCCAGTGATGGTCACACTAGCACCGGTGATGGTTAATGTTACGGTGGTTGTGTCGCCTGTGAACACACATCCTCCAACAGTGACGCTGACACTTGGGGGGGGATCGGCTGGATCATTCCAGCAAAATGTCATATGGCTGATGGCATGGGTATCCGAAGGTACCGAGCCGCTAGTTCTTTCGTCCCCAAAATAATTGAAGACCGATGAGCTTGATCCGCGCTTCGCGATGACGACACTGATGCCCGTTGTTCCACTCCGCCAATCCAGTGAAGTTACATCATTTGAATTATCAAATCCTAAATTAAAGATTGTGACTGGTGCAATAGTGTTCCCTTCCGAAAGGGCACTCCCCTCAAATTTTACACCGTGGTCAAAGAGTATCCCGGTGGCACTTTGACATTCATTAATTGGATTCCCAATGCCCTGAGAAGGCGTGGCTGCCAGTTCTCCGGCAGTTACAATAGTTAGTGGGATAGTTAAAAGGATTAACATTCCCACTGTAATAAAAAATTTTTTCATCTTATGCTCCTCACCTGATAGTGTTACATTAAGTTGGATTAAGAAATAGTGCGCAATATTCTAATCCACAATTTAGTTATATTATAAAAGAAAAGTGAGGATATTGTCAACCCCAATTTAATGTTATTCTAATTAATCATCAGGAATAATTTTGGAAAATTATAATTATTGGATCGGTGTCAGATAATTTTAAACATGGGAATCAAAGAGAAGGTATTAGTTGTAAAACATCTCTTGTTTTATTTTTTGATTTTTTTGAGAGGTGGAAACGAGAGCCGACATTTTGTGAGAAAATGCATTAATCCGCTAAGCAGAATTTTAAAACTTGGATGCAGGTTTATCGATTTTATGCGACTGTGAATCACTGAGGTGATTTGAATTAATCCCAAAAAGTATAGGTTTTTCAGCGTAATAGGATGAAGGTATAAAATTTACAATAAACATTAAATGTTTTCTGACAGAAAAAATGGGTTACTTCCGGAGATAAAATTGTTTTCGTTTTTCTATTTGTTCAGCACGAGATTTCTGCGATTGTTTCTTTAGTGCACATTTTGGAATTCTGGTGTATGTCAGGTTAGGGGAGAAATTAGGATCACCTGTCTCGAGGTAAGACTTCATGTCTTCCAGTCCCTTCAAAACATCTTCTTTCGGTGTTTGATAGCCCCTGGTTTTGCCTTCATAATGATAAAGTCTGGTGAAGGGCGTAAAGATATTTCTAAAACCAAGTTTATTGACCCTCAGACAAAAATCAATATCCCCAAATGCCAGCCGGTAACCTTCATCATAACCGCCAGCTTTGTTAAAAACTTCTCTGCGCATCATCTGGCAGGCACCTGTCACGGCAAGGTAATTCCGATACCAATCCATTGATCCGAATAATCCCTGGTAATGTTCCGGCGCATTAAGGTAAATATGGCCTGCAAAGCCATTTAATCCAATAATGATGCCTGCATGCTGGATTGTGTGATTGGCTCTCAATAGTTTTGCCCCGACAACGCCAATCTCGGGCCGAATGGCCCATTGGGCTAATTCACTGAGCCATGAGTCGTCGATGATTTGCATATCATCGTTTAGCAGCAGCACAAGATCTGAAGTGGACTTAGATACACCCAGATTAATGGCCTCGGAATAACTAAAAGGTTCATCGTAGTTTATGATCGAAATGGTTGGGTTCTTGCTGATGGTTTTATAATAGTTTAATGTTGATGGGTCATCGCTGCCATTATCAACAATGTGGATAGAGAAATCCATATTATGCGTATGTTTGAAAATGGAATCAATCAATGGTTCAAGCAGGGGGCGATTATTTTTAGACGGAATGATAATGGCTGTTTCCGGGTTTTTGTGGGACCAGGTAAACCGGGGACCGGAGGCTGTTTCTAAATAATCTATATTTTCAAGCCCCAGGCGAGAGAGATGTGCAGTAACCGTTTCACGCATCTCCCGGCTTTCCGGTTTTGGTAGGTTTTCTTGAGAAACCAGAACATAAGGGATGTGACGAAACGTTTTTCCCAGTTCGCTAAGCCTGAATATAAGCTCGTATTCCTGGCTAACCAGTGTTTTTTGCGTGTCAATCGCGGATAAAACTTCCTGTGCCGCTTCCAAACTAATAAATGCCCGGGATAAATAATTAATAGAAAGAAGCATCGAAGGGGAGTACTTTGACGGTTTAAAGAGGGGGTAGGGGTCTTTTGACAGATCTTCTTGATATTCGCAATCGTAATAAAAAAGATCGGCCGAATGACCGTTTTCAATCTCTTCATAAAGGTTTGTTAAGAGAGATTTAAAAAAACGATCGCCTGGTTGGCAAAAGACCAAATATTTTCCTGAGATTGAATGCAGGTATTTTTTCTGATTCTGATTAGTTATTATGATATGTGGGTCTTTGATGAGATTATCTGGTAATTTCGTGTCGAAATCAGGTTCAGGTGTGATTAGCAGCACTTCCCAGTTATCGCCCTTGATGTCACTTAGCGAATTTAGTGTGGAGACAACTTTTTTTAGATCACCGGCATGAAAACCCAAAACAAATGTAATCTTTGGATGATTGTCGAATTTACTTGAATGGGGAAGTGCTTTCTTATTTTGAATAGTTCGCCATTTTTGGTACGATCGTATCGCTGCTGTGTGATGCAAACGAAATAAAAGCCGCGTTGCATTAACTTTGTGATAGATCGTTCTCAACCATAATTCAACACGCGAATTTGGCGAAAATAATAATGAGCGAAATCGATTAAAAAGTGAGATCATATTTTTTCTTTTAATTCATCAAGATCCTGAAAATCCCTGTTTGGGTTTGAAGACCAAATAAATTTATTTCATTTGAACCGCAGTGTTCAGTTTATCGTCTGATTTTTGACCCTCTGGGTGATTTCGACACCATCGGTTTACCATGGTGAATTGTCAAGTTTGGATTAAAGGCAGGATCGTTTTTAAAATAATTTTTCCATCGCTTACTTAAGAGGCCTTTGTCTTCTTCATTAAGGATAAGTGCACCATTTGATTTTGATTTTGCCTGAATATGGGTTTTGTTGACGACAACATTGGCATAGGGCGTCACAATGTTTCTCAGCCCATGCTCTTTTAATTTCAGACACAGGTCAATCATACTGGCGATTTTATTTTGGTAATCAAAATCAAACCCACCTACCATCTGAAAGTTCGATCGGTTGATAATTACGCATCCAGTTGACAGAGCGGAATAACCTTTATTGAGGTGAGCCCATCCAAAATAAAAATCTGGACCGATTAGTGGGACGCCATTAAAGAGGTGATTTGCAACATCATCCGCGCCTAAAATTATCCCACAGCTATGAATATAGGCATTCTCGTAAACCAATCGCGCGCTGATCGCACCGATTCCGGGATTATGTGCCATCGAAATTAAATTTTCGAGCCATTGATCCGAAAAACTCAGACATGCCGGATCGATAAAACCTAAGTAATCTGCTCTTTTTTGATTAATGGTCGAGTGGATAATTTTTAGGTAATCTAGTGGTTCCTTATTGGTGATCAAATTTATTTGCGTTGGATTGATATATTCTAATCTTTCACGTGTTTGAGGATCAAGATTGTTTGGACCGGTGGTTATGTACAGACGCAAGTTTTTATGGTCTGTGTTTTCAAGTAACGACTCGATACCCTGAATTGTTTGGTTTGAAATCTGTTCGGAATTAATGAAACAAGCCACATGATAGTCTGTTTGTGGTTTTGCATAATTGATATTAAAGCCATATTTTCCATAATTCTTGATTTCGGCATCAATTTCCTGGTTTGATAAATGTTCTTGTAATGCTCGAGTACCCGCTTCAAGGGCATAAGGTTTGACATCGGTGCTGGTTGAGACACTTTGTTTTGAGATCCGCCAGTGATATAGAATCCTGGGGATATGATAGATTTGGTTGTGTTCATTTTGTTCGATGACTCTCAGGAGCAAATCGTAGTCCTGGGACCCCTCCAAACCAATTCTAAAGCCGCCAATCTGACGAACGGCCATAGTTTTATAGGCTCCCAGATGGGAAACCATATTTTGACAAAGGAGAAGTTCATAATCAAAATCAGATTTGAAATAAGGATCGATTCGTTTTCCTCCCGCAGTCAGCTTATCTTCATCTGAGTAAATCACCACGGCTTCCGGATGCGATGTAATTTCTTGGGCAATATAATACAGGGCGAGGGGATGAAGTTTATCGTCGTGGTCCAGTAAGACAATATATTCTCCACTAGCCAAACCTAATGCCGAATTGCTGGCAGCAGAGATATGACCGTTATGTTTTCTGAATACAGCCTTAATCCGTTGATCAGTTTTGACGTACTTTCGAATCAGCTCCCGGACACCGGGTTTCGTTGAAGCATCATCCGCAATGCATAATTCCCATTGGGGATAAATTTGTTCCCTGACAGAATTTATTGCTTCTTCGAGATATTTTATGTTTGGATTGAATACCGGCATGATGATCGAAAGAAGAGGTTTTCGCGGCATCATTGTAATCTTTTTGTCGTATTGTTGAAGATCTTTCGCACTCAATGAATCAAAATGCTTGATCCAGTATTGATAGCGGATATTTAGAAGGCGAAAATTATTTAAAAAAAACCGCAAAAATTTTCGAGACAACTTGTATCTTTGGGTTCCATAAGGTGCCAGTTTAAAGTAAATCGTTCTTAGGAAAGTGGTTATCCTGAAGCGATCTTTAATCTTTTTAATTTGAGAATCTAATTTTTGACTAAATTTATCTCTCATAAAATTGAGCTTACTAAAGTGTATTATTTAAACAATTTCCGTCTGATCGTGAAAAATTATTATGAATCAAATGTTGCTTGAAAGATTTTCTTCTTCAAGGGAACATCGAATTTCATATTCATAAGTGTAACATTTATTAAGAAAATTCCTTAATATGGCAGTATTGTTCTCAAAGGTAAAAGTTCTTGAGATACTCGATTAAAATCAACTTATCTTCAAATCAGGCCAAATTGACGAAGATATCTTATTGTATAATTACGTCTAGGGTTAAGCGAAGTGTTTGTTTCTTGAATTTTTTTATCCTTATTCAGAATAATTTATAATTTAATTTCAATCAAAGTTCAAACCAATGGAATTGTTAGAAAAAATAAAAACCAATAAAAGTTTTCAAACGGGGATATTTCTCTCTTTCATCTCTTTGCTGACCATTATCCTCATTGAATCAGGGGTGAAAGGCTCATTTTATTTTTATCTTCTGATCAACGGGATGATTCTTGCATGCTATGGCCTAAAAGGAACTGCAAGCTTTAAATTGCCCATTGTATTATTTTCTTCGATCTTTTGGAGTTCTGGTTTACTTATCGGCATTAGTGGGATTTTTGCCTTAATTTCTATACCAGTTAAGCCCTGGATTTTGTGGGTACCTTTTGGAATCATACTTTTTTTGTTGTTTTCTAAGCCAATGAGATTCGATGGATCATTTTTTAAGGTTGAACGCTTCGAATGGATACTGTTATTTTTTCTGTTAGTTTCATTATTTGCCCATATTTATTCTGTGCGCGGATTTGTTGCCCCAATTCTGCATGATCCAATGTCACATGCTACCTGGGCAAAGCTGATTTTCAATACTGGTTTTGTTAGCCATTATTACTCGCCGGGATTGCACATCCTTGCTGCACTTGGTATGGGTGTAGATAATGTTTCAGTTGCGACTTACGTGTTGATTATCACCAATTTGTTTAATGCTCTAATGTTTATCCCGGTTTA
>JBEPWN010000180.1:0-5867 GCA_041642395.1 Marinilabilia sp.
TATCGGCATCACCTTCTATTTCACCTTTTATGAGTTCAGCAATCTGATGAGCAGTAAATTTCATGATAAAAAATTTGGCACAAAACTAATAAATTTATCCTTCTGGATAAAATTATAGTTTGCAATGCATCTTTTTTGTGCTCATTTTCAGGAATGAGATGATATTTTGAAATGGTAAATATATGGGATTATACCATGCCTGTGCGGCAGTTTTCTTTGCAAAAGGGCATCCCTGAAGTATTGATTTGCTGTGTTATAAATTCTTTTTGACTTAATGATTACCTGTTTTTGGATAGCAGAGCACATATTTATTTACAGTTCTGGCAAAAGCTGCATGGTCAAGCATGTCGGATGCCATCGAAATGTCCTTTATGGTTCCGTCTTTATAGATAATATTGATGTTTTCCTGTCCCGTATTGTATGCACTGTTCGATATATGATCAGTAAATACAAAATATTTCATTTTTTCGTAGTCCAGTCCATACTCTTCGGCTTTTTCTATTCTGAGCTGCTCCACACGTTCAAGATTAAAAGGGATATCCGAAATTTCTATTGCCAGCAGCTGGCGGTCCAGAAGAGCTGAAGATAATCTGGACAATACTGCATCCGGATGATGACGCCAGAGTTTTAGTGCGCTCATAATGTCGTTGTCGTCCAGCATGGTAAAATCGTCCAGTATTTTGTGGTTTTTCTGAAAATCATCCGGACAAAATTGATTTTGCAAAAAAGTATTTAGATAAGGGGTGGCTGGGACGTGTTGCTTGTTTAGCGCCAGTTCTTTGGCTCTTTTCAGTGTGTTGATCAGCATTTTTTCGGCTACCAGTGCTGTTTTGTGAAGATATACCTGCCAGTACATCAGCCGTCGTGCCACCAGGAATTTTTCAATGGAATAAATGCCTTTGGCTTCCACGACCAGCTCATTGTTTTTTACTTCCAGCATTTTAATGATGCGGTCTGATCCTATTACTCCTTCTGATACACCGGAGAAGAAGCTGTCGCGCTTGAGGTAGTCGAGACGGTCCATATCTAGTTGGCTCGAAACCAGCTGGTGAAGAAATAATTTTTTGGTGTTGCCTTTAAAAATATTGATGGCATCGGAAAGTTGACCTTTGAATTCGTTATTGAGCTTGTCCATTAAAAGCAACGAAATTTCTTCATGTCCCAGGCTTTCAATCAATGTTTGCTCAAGTGCATGCGAAAAAGGCCCGTGCCCTATATCGTGCAGAAGGATAGCAGCATGGGCTGCCATTGATTCCTCGTCAGAAATGGTATGACTTTTGCTTTTAAGTACGGATAAAGCAGTTCCCATTAGATAAAAGGCCCCAAGCGTATGTTGAAAGCGGGTATGTACTGCGCCCGGGTAAACCAGGGAGGTCTGGCCCAATTGCTGGATGCGTCTGAGTCTTTGGATGTATGGATGCTCTATGAGCTTAAACAAAAGGTTGTCCGGAATGCTGATAAATCCATGCACAGGATCATTTACTATTTTCCTTTGGCTGTATGATTTTTTGTCTGTCACTCCGTTATTCTTAGTTTGTGGAATACAAATTAAGCAATTACCGTTGAATACTACAAATGTCCATGTGGCTCAAAATGAAGGGTACTTTCAATCAGAATTGCCAGAATGTCCTTCGGTGATTCGAAATGAGCAAAATGATTTGATTTTTAGGAATAAAGGATTTTGCATATTTGTTTGTCATTCCTTATCTTTGCATCGGTTTTCGAAGAAAAGTGAGTAGGGGGCAGGAGTCCCCTATTTTATTAATAGTATGTTAATGATAACGAAAGAGCAGGTATTAAAGCTGATAGGGAACAAGTTGGAGGAGGATGGATTTTTCCTGGTGGATGTAAACGTAAAGCCGGGAAACAGGATTGAAGTTCTTATTGATAGTTATAATGGAGTTCCCATTGCATATTGTGTCGAAATCTCAAGATTAATAGAACATTCCTTTGACAGGGAGACTGAAGATTTTGAGATGGAAGTTTCATCCGCAGGTATTGGTCAGCCTTTCAAGGTAAAGGAGCAATACCTGAAAACTTCTGGTCGTCCGGTTGAGTTGCTCACCAACGACGGAATAATTTTAAAAGGTGTTCTTGAAGAAGTAGGTGAAGAAGGATTTATGATCAAAGAAGAAAAAATGATCAAACCTGAAGGAAAAAAGAAAAAAGAGTTGCAAATATTTAATCATCAGTTTAGTTTTGATCAGGTTAAAAGGATTAAAGAAATTCTCAGCATTTGATGCCAAAATAACATTTGCATGCATTGATTTGCAGATTCGGAAGTATTTTTTAGCTTATATGCATCATCAACAACCTTAGAGAATTAGAGAATTATAATACAGAACGCATATATATAACAACAACGATGGAAAATATAAATTTAATAGACACTTTTTCGGAGTTCAAAGAACTGAAAAATATTGACCGGGCCACTATGGTCAGGGTTCTTGAAGACTCGTTTCGAAGTGTTTTAGTTAAAATTTTCGGGAGCGATGAGAATTTTGACGTCATCGTGAACATCGATAAAGGTGACTTTGAAATCTGGAGAAACCGTGAAGTGGTTCCGGATGGAGATGTTGAAGACCCCAATCTGCAAATATCGCTCAGCGATGCATTAAAGATTGACCCTGATTATGAAGTGGGAGAAGAAGTCGTGGATGAAGTTGATTTTCATAAATTCGGACGCCGGGCAATTTTGACGCTTCGGCAGAATCTGGCAGGTGAGATCATGGAACTTGAGAAAGATTCTCTGTATAACAAATATACCGAACGTATAGGTGATGTCGTCACCGGCGAAGTTTACCAGATATGGAAGCGTGAAATGCTCATTCTGGATGATGAGGGTAATGAACTGATATTGCCCCGGGCTGAACAGATACCCGGTGATTTTTTCAGAAAAGGGGAAACAGTACGTGCTGTGGTTATCCGTGTTGAAATGCGCAATAACACTCCACTGATTATTCTCTCGCGTACATCACCTGTCTTTTTGGAACGATTGTTCGAATTTGAAGTGCCCGAGATATACGATGGCCTTATTACCATTAAAAAAATTGTACGGGCTCCCGGTGAACGTGCCAAAGTGGCTGTTGAATCATACGATGACCGAATTGATCCGGTTGGAGCATGTGTTGGAATGAAGGGATCACGAATTCATGGCATCGTAAGGGAATTGCACAATGAGAATATTGATGTTATTAATTTTACGGCAAATAGCCAGTTGTTCATTCAGCGGGCACTGAATCCGGCAAAGGTTTCGAGTATTAAGCTTTTTGAAGACGAGAAGCGCGCTGATGTTTACCTTCAGCCAGAGGAAGTATCCCTGGCAATTGGAAAGGGGGGGCTTAATATTCGCCTGGCCAGTCAGCTTACCGGGTACGAAATTGATGTCTACCGGGAAACTGAAAACGAGGATGAGGAAGATGTTTCACTGGATGAATTTTCAGATGAAATCGAAAGCTGGGTTCTCGATGAATTGAAAGCGGTTGGTTGCGATACAGCCAAATCAGTACTTGATTTGTCTGTTGAAGACCTTACCAAAAGAACAGATCTGGAGGAAGAGACCATTCGCGACGTAATCAATATTCTGAAGTCCGAATTTGAATAATTCGCTTATCTTTGTCCGTCAAAGATTTTTTAATCTTTTTTACCAGAAAAACGAAAGTCCTTTATATGGCAATTGGAAAAAGACTTAGTAAAATAGCAAAAGAATTTAATGTAGGAATCAACACCATTGTTGATTTTCTGCATAAAAAAGGATTCGAAATCGAATCCAACCCTAATACAAAGGTATCGGAAGAGATGTATGATCTTCTGAAGCAGGAATACCGTTCCGACTTATCGGTAAAAATGGAATCTGAGAAACTGGTTGAACGTAAGCAGAAAGGAAAAAAATCCTCTGTATCCATTGATGATCTGAAAGAGGATCAGGATGAAGATGAAGATGTTGAAGATGTGGAGGAAGAACCCACTCCAGCACCTGCTAAGCCTGAGAAATTGAAGGAGGAACCAACGACTCCAACACGTCCTAAGCACAAAATGGATGTTAAGGTTGTGGGAAAAATTGATCTTGATCAGAAAAAGGCTCCGGAAGAACCTGTAGAAAAAGCAAAACCGGAAGAGCCTAAAAAAGATATGCCTGTTGCTGAAAAGCAAACCCCGGAAGAAGTATCCAAAGTACAACCGCCGGCAGAAAAGGAAACAACAGAAAAAGAAACTTCGCAGGAAGAACAAGCACAGGAAAAGTCTGAAGAGACACAAATGCCTGAAAAGGAAAAGTCTGAAGACCAAAAGCCCGGTGATGTAGATATTCCGGTGGAGGTAGATAAACCAGACAAAGATTTAAAAGTGGTTGGAAAAATTGATCTTGAATCAGAAACTAAGGCCAAAGAGCCTTCTGAGGAAAAGAAAGAACCTCTCCGGGAAAAGAAAGAACCTCAGACCCGTAAAAACGAAGAGCAGGTAGCGAAAGCAGCCACTCAGCATCAGGATAAAAAAGGCCCGGAACAACAAAAAAGAGAGCACAGGCCAAAACCAAAAAAAGAAGAACATCAACCCAAAAAAGAGAAAGCTCCTGCAGCCAGGGAGGAAGTTCCTGAAAAGAAAGAGGAACAGGTTGAAAAGAAAGAAGGGAAAGACAGCTTTATGCCTACTCAGGTGAGAAAATTGTCTGGTCCTACTGTTGTTGGAAAAATTGATCTGCCTTCCAGTGCCAAAAGCAATGACAATGCTCGGGATGATCAACAGCGCAAAAAGAAGAAAAAGCGTAAACGCATCCGTAAGGAGAAAGAGCGCGTAAATGTTAGCGACAAGCAACAACCGGCTACAGCAGCACCTTCTGCTGCCAAAACCCTGGAGAAAAAAGAAAAGAAGAAAAAAACAAAAGCCAAAAAGCGGCCTGCTCGTCCTGAAGTGAGCGAGGAGGATGTTCAAAAGCAGATTAAAGAAACGCTTGCACGTCTTACTTCCAAAGGGAAATCAAAAGGATCTCGTTATCGTCGCGACAAACGTGATGCTGCATCACAGAAGCAGCATGATGATATGGAGCGTATGACGGAAGAAAGTAAGGTGCTTAAAGTAACTGAATTTCTTACGGCGAATGATCTGGCCAATATGATGGATGTTCAGGTTACTCAGGTTATAGCCACTTGTATGAGCCTGGGACTTTTTGTTTCCATTAATCAGCGCCTGGATGCTGAAACCATTGCTTTGGTGGCCGAAGAGTATGGATATGAAGTTGAATTCATCAGTGTTGATGCTTCCGATTCCATTGAAATGGAAGAGGACAAACCTGAAGATCTACAACCTCGTCCACCTATTATTACGGTGATGGGACACGTTGACCACGGTAAGACTTCTTTGCTCGACCACATCCGGAGCGAAAATGTAATTGCCGGGGAAGCGGGAGGAATTACCCAGCATATTGGAGCATACAATGTGAAACTTAAAGATGGCAGAGCCATTTCATTTCTTGATACTCCCGGTCATGAGGCTTTTACAGCCATGCGTGCCCGTGGTGCTCAGGTTACAGATATTGCAATTATTATTGTTGCAGCTGATGATAACGTTATGCCGCAAACTGTTGAGGCCATTAACCATGCTTCGGCAGCTGGAGTGCCTATTGTGTTTGCAATTAATAAAATCGACAAACCAAATGCCAATCCGGACCGCGTGAAGGAGGAACTGGCTAATATGAATTACCTGGTTGAAGAATGGGGCGGAAAATATCAGTCGCAGGAAATTAGTGCCAAAAATGGTGTTAATATTGACTCTCTTCTGGAAAAAGTACTTCTGGAAGCTGACATGTTGGAACTGAAAGCCAATCCCAATAAACCTGCCGTGGGTTCTGTTATTGAATCTACGCTCGACAG
>JBEPWN010000181.1:0-5829 GCA_041642395.1 Marinilabilia sp.
GTCACTCTGCAAATGTGGACGACCGCCCAGTTTCAGCCAAATTATGGTGACCAACAGGGTGGAAACAGGCAACGAATGCCCGGACAGCAGGGTCAGCAAGACCTCCGGCAACAGGGCCAGGATCCAGATCAGCAGCAGGATACCGAACAAGGAAGTCAGCAGCCAACGGTTCCACAAGGTGTAAAAAACTGGCGATTGGTCGATGATTTCAGCCGGTCCGACACAACTGTTGTGGACACCATCTCCACCGGATTTCAGATATACAACCCGGTTTATCAGAGATCCATTGCCAATGTATTTATCGGCAATCTGGGAACCCCTGCAAAATCAGTACTTGTGGAGGACATGTCCATTGACAAGGATTTCCTCTTTGCCCGACACCTGAATTACTGGCTTACCGGCCCCAAAGATTGGAAATATTACAATACAAGAACTCCTTATACCAATCTTTATTATCAACATAGTGGCCCCAAACGCCGTAGCGAGGAAAATGTGGGTGTGCTTTTCACCCAAAATGTAAATCAGAATTTAAATGTGGGAGTCAATTACAAATTAATCTCATCGGTAGGAAAATACGAAGCACAAAAAGCAGAGAACCGCTTTTTTCGCTTTTTTTCTTCCTATTCCGGCGAAAAATATTCTGTACATGGTTCTTTTATGTACGGAAAAACCGACCAGTTTAGAAGCGGAGGTCTCCTGGATGATGACTATATATTCAATCCGGATAAATATGATTACGGACAGACGGAAAACATACCGGTTATCTTTATGAACGCAACCAGCCGAATTGATAACTATAAAGTTTTTGTGAATCAAAAACTCGGAATAGGCAACATAACTGTTCCTGTCCGGGATACCTTAAATACTACCACGCCGCTGGCAACATTGAGTCACACATTCGAGCTGGATCATCACCGCCGCACTTATGAAATTGATGATCTAAGTCCGTATTTCCCTCAAAACGATGATCCGGTATTCTACACACAAAGAATGATTGACCCCTCACAAACCCGCGATTCTGTATATAATACCACCATTCGCAACACCGTACAATTGAAGTTTAATGAAGAAGCAAACCCGTTTCTACAGTTCGGGATGAGAATCTATTTGATGAATGAAGTGGAACGTATGCGCTGGCCGGCTCCTTCAGTATTAGAGGAAGAGGAAGACGAACAACAGCTTATCTATCATAAATACAAAGAACAACGCAATGCCACTGCCTTTGGGGGACAGTTGTTTAAAAACATGGGGGATAATTTTTTCTACGACGGCGGACTTCGGATTTGGTTTCAGGGGCATAAAGCCGGCGACAGTGAAATTACAGGAGGCTTCAGCAGCCGCTTTCGCATTCGAAAAGACACGGCAGGCCTGTTTGCCAGGGGAGGAATCTTTTTGACATCACCCGGTTTCTTTACCGAACAATACTATTCCAATCATTTTGAATGGAACAATCGTTTCGACCCGGTAAAGACAATAAAGGTACGTGGCGGCATAGCCATTCCCACCCGCCGGATGGAACTATCTGCCGAGGTACGATTAATCAACGATTATATTTACTGGAATCAACAAGCCCTTCCCGAACAAGCCGGTTCGATTCAGAATCTCATTCAGGTAAAACTTAAAAAGCATTTTAAACTGGGAAATATTCATAGTCGTAATGAAGTCCTTTATCAAATTACCAGTGATGATAATATTGTGCCCGTTCCGGAAGTAGCACTTTTCAGCTCAAACTATTATCAAAACACTCTTTTTCAGGTGTTGTTTTTTCAGATCGGATTTGATCTGCGTTATCATTCAGAATATTATTCACCCGATTTCATGCCGGCCACCGGGCAGTTCTTCATTCAGCGACAACGAAAAACCGGCAATTATCCTGTGGTTGATCCTTTTGTCAACTTCCATTTAAAACGGGCAAATATTTTCGTAAAATACGATCATATTAACAAGGGATTTCCCGACAATGAATATTTTCATACCATCGGCTATCCCATTAATCCGGGGGGCATCAGATTCGGCATATCGTGGAACTTCTACGACTAGCACCCTTTTGCCATAACGTCAATATTTTGGTATATTGACACACGTAGCTTATATCACTAGATCGTTAGATTTTTAGTTGTTAGATAGATTATATCATGTTGAAAAACAGCCCTTAACACCATGAGTAATTTAAATTTAACTAATTGACTGACAATTTTTTTACAAAAGCTTCACGGACTATTGTTATATTGAGCCATCATTTATATATGTTAAGCCATTGTAATTGACGACTAAGTCTGAAAAAAAAATATATGCGATACATATTTACTCTTTTGATCGTTTTTTTTATGTCCATTAATCCCGGTTGTTCTCCACAAAAAGAAAAACCAGGAAAAAAAGAACCTGCTCAACTGGCAGAAAGAGACCTTGATCAAATAAAAGAAGAGGGCATAGTCAGGGTGGTCACCAATTACAACTCCACCAATTATTTTGTTTACAAAGGCACCCCAATGGGATATCAGCTTGAGTTGCTGCAAGAATTTTCAAACCACCTCGGTTTAAAACTGGATGTAACGGTAAACAATGATCTCAGCTCCAATTTCCAAAATTTACATTCGGGCAAAGTCGATATTATTGCCAGCAGTCTGGCCTCCACCCTCGAACGGGATAAAGGAATCTCATTTACAGAACCTCATAGCTACAGCCGCCAGATTCTGGTACAACAAAGGTATTCATCGACTGCAGGAGACGTCAATAACAAACAATACAATACACTCATACGAAACCAGCTGAAACTGGCCG
This sequence comes from Marinilabilia sp., assembly GCA_041642395.1. Lineage (GTDB taxonomy): Bacteria > Bacteroidota > Bacteroidia > Bacteroidales > Marinilabiliaceae > Marinilabilia. The sequence goes on from JBEPWN010000181.1 coordinate 2,782, forward strand.
GCAAAACCATCTACGTTCAAAAGGAGTCTGCCTATGCTACCCGTCTGAAAAATCTCGCACAGGAAATCGGCGACAGCATTAATATTGTAGAGATTGCCGACTATGAAGTAGAGCAACTTATAGGACTGGTTGCTCAGGGCGAGATTGAATATACAGTATGTGACGAAAACCTGGCACGCGTCAATCTGAATTATTATCCAAATCTGGATGTGGAAACCGCCATCAGTTTTCCTCAGAAACTTTCGTGGGCTGTCAGAGAAAATTCCCCGGATCTGCTCACTGTAATAAACAATTGGCTTATCAGCTTTAAGAAAACATCACGTTACAGTAATATCTACCAGAAATATTACCTCAATAAACGTTCTGTACATCTTGTAGATGAAGGATTCCACTCCATAAAAGGAGGACGGGTCTCGGATTATGATGTAATGATTCGCAAAGAAAGTGAGAAATTCAACTGGGACTGGAGACTGATTGCTTCACTCATCTATCAGGAATCAAGATTTTTGCCAAAAGTAGAAAGCTGGGCCGGTGCCAGAGGACTTATGCAACTTATGCCGGGGACAGCTGACCGGTTTGGGGTCGCCGATGTTGAAGATCCGAAAGAAAATATTCGAGGTGGCATTGAGTTACTGATATGGCTTAATGAGCGCATGAAACTTCGCATTGAAGATCCGGAAGAACGAATCAAATTTGTACTCGCTTCATACAATGTGGGCATCGGACATGTTCTCGATGCGATGAGCCTGGCAGAAAAATACGGAAAGGATCCCAAAAAGTGGGACGATAATGTGGCCTATTATCTGCTGCATAAATCCGAACCAAAATATTATAATGATCCGGTTGTAAGATTTGGATATTGCAGGGGCGAAGAGCCTTTTCACTATGTTACCGAGATCCTCGAACGTTATGATCATTACAAGAATGTAATGGAATAACACCTATTCAGGTAATTTTCGGAGTATTTCCAGCATCTCACTCAGCATCATAGCAGTGGCGCCCCATATTTTTTTGCCGTCGGCATCATAATAGGGTGCTGATATTACATTGCCGTTCAGCTTACGCGTAAATGATTTTGTGTTGATCCGGTTTAGCAACAGGTCAACAGACACTTCAATTATTTCTTCCACCTCAAGAGGATCGGGAACAAAAGCAGGAACCTCATCTGTCCATCCTACCTGTGGATAAACAAAAAAATTGCTGTTCGGAATATAAATCGGTGTTAGTGCCCCCAGATATTTTATCTTTTCGGGAGGGATCCCGATTTCTTCATGGGTTTCACGAATGGCTGTAAAAAAATAATCGGCATCACCTTCTTCGCATTTCCCGCCGGGAAAACTGATCTGGCCGCTATGCACACCATCGTAAACCGGGCGCTGGATGAAAGGAATGAACCATCGTCCGTTTTTCTGGTAAAAAAGGATCAATACGCTACTTGCCCGGGCAGCTTTTGGATCCGGCATGTTAATTCCGGTAAACCGCACGCTGGGCTCCATCAAAGAATGGGCGCTTTCACCCGGCAAAGGGCCGCTCAGGAATTGTTTTAGCTTATCAATATGCATGTAACTCATCCAAATCAGCAATTCGCATAAACACAAATTTTTACTGCATTATAAAATTATTTTCCAAGTACATCTATTGCTTTGTTGATCCTAGTTACCACTTCCTTCTGCCCCAGTATTTCAACAATAGTGAAAAGATCAGGACCAAAACTACCCCCAACAAGCACCAGGCGGAGAGCATTCATGACGCCTCCAAAATTCTGTTCCTTCTCCTGAATCAGGTCAGATACTTTTGCTTTTAACTCAGAAGCATCCCAGCCCCCGCCATAACTATCAAAGGAAACAGCAAGTTGAGACATAAACTCCGGCACCTCCCCTTTCCAGCGTTTTTTAGCAACCTTTGGATCATAGGAATCGGGAGCCGTAAAAAAGAAGAATGACTGGTCCCACATTTCGCTTACAAAACTCACCCTCTCTTTAACCAGGGAAACGATCCGCACAAGATTCTCAATGGCAGGTGGTTTTACACCTTTTTCAATCAATTCAGGCTCAAACAAACCGGCCAGTTCTTCATCAGATTTTCCAATAAGATACTGATGGTTAAACCATCGCGCCTTTTCGGGATCAAAACGTGCACCTGATTTATTTACCCGGTCAAATGAAAAAGCACGAATGAGTTCGTCCATAGAAAATATTTCCTGTTCAGTACCTGGATTCCATCCCAAAAATGCAAGCATATTGACAAATGCTTCGGGGAAATATCCTTCCTCCCGGTATCCGGGTGAAATTTCACCGGAAACAGGATCGATCCATTCAAGAGGAAACACAGGAAAACCCATTTTGTCCCCATCGCGTTTGCTCAATTTCCCTTTGCCCTGGGGCTTCAAAATAAGTGGCAAATGGGCAAATAATGGTTTGCTCCATCCTAAGGCACGATAAAGCAGCACATGCAACGGCATCGAAGGCAACCACTCTTCCCCCCGTATTACATGAGTAATCTCCATCAAATGATCATCCACCACGTTGGCCAGATGGTAAGTGGGCATCCCGTCTTTCTTGAAAAGAACTTTATCGTCAAGATCGGTTGTATTAAATGAAACCTTTCCCCTGATCATATCTTCATCCTCTACAAGTTTGGACAGTTCAGGCATTTTGAAACGAACGACATATGATGCATTGCTGTCAAGTAATTGCTGTGTTTGATCCTCAGAAAGAGAAAGAGAATTCTTCATGGATAAACGGGTGCCGGCATCATACGAAAAAGAGCGACCTTCCGATTCCGCATCTTTACGGGCTTTATCAAGCTCATCTGAAGTATCGAATGCATAATAGGCATGTCCCGAAGAAATCAGTTGACCGGCATATGCCTGATATTGATCTTTTCGCTCACTTTGGCGATATGGACCATGCGGTCCTCCCTGCTCAGGTCCTTCATCAAATTCGAGTCCGCACCACCGAAGAGACTCAATGATGTAATTTTCTGCTCCCTCCACATATCGGGCCTGATCGGTATCTTCGATCCGAAGTAAAAAGCTACCGCCATGCC
>JBEPWN010000182.1:0-5806 GCA_041642395.1 Marinilabilia sp.
TCCCGCATTTTCCACCAGTCCATCCAATCGATGTTCGGCTTTAATTCCCGCAGCCAGATTTAAAGCAGTCTGAACCCTTTCGGGATAATGACTCACCTCTCCACCACGGTGCACAGCGATTACATTCACCGGAAGGGAAAGTTGCCACGGACTTTCTTCATCATTCAACACCATCGGTTCGGCCGACATTCCGGCAGTGAACCATTCGGGAATCCGGTCTCCCTCCTGAACAAACTGTTCCCAATCTACCCAAATATCCATCCACAACCAGGGACGGTTAATCAGAAACTGCAGGCCGTTCTCAACCGGACGGGTGTACTGTCGCTCCGAATCAAATATAGGTTCAATAAGCCGGTGATGAATGTGACTTTTTAGTGATCCCATAATAACATCCACCGATGGTGACAAACGCAAATGGGCCGATAACACAGGCCGCACCTCACTGTAATAATCCAGACCGCTGTACTGCTGCAAGAAAACGCCTGCCTGTAACCGCAACCGGTCGCCGGCGTAATACATCAACGAAGGCTGAATGCCGTACCCGATCAGCGTATGGCCCCAGGCAAAACGGTTTTTATATTCGTTGTTTTTAACAAAATTGATGTTGTCGAGATGAAAAATAAGCTGATGGGAACGGTCAGTATCAAATTTGGGATAGTAATACCGCGAACTATTGTCAAATTGAGCTTCAACAGTAAATACTGAATAAAAAAGTAAGAAGATTGATAAAATTCTGAAAACATTTTTTGTCATAACCCCTGCCAGCGATATTTTATACTAATCAGTGAATTTAATATTTTTATATTGTTTTCCGTCAAAAAGTTCAGTTATTCATGCCCATTGCATTCTATCTGATTCTCATCTTCTCTTTCCACCTGAATGGTAGCATGCGAAATATTGAATTTCTTATCAAGCATGTTCTGAACACCTGCCAGAAACTGGTCTCCTCCCCCACCCGGCACAACCAGGTGAACTGAAATAGCTGTTTTGTTGGTGCTAAGCGCCCACACATGAAGGTCATGGGCATCTTCAACTCCCGGGTAATTGATCAAAGCCTGCCGGACCTTATCTATATCAATATCCTTGGGTACCGCATCAAGAGCAAGATCCACCGAATCCACAAATAATCCCCAGGCTCCCCACACCACAACAGCAATAATAATGAAACTAACCATCGGGTCGATCCACTGTGCTCCTGTTAAATTGATCATCAGTCCGGCGATAACCACACCCAACGAGACTACAGCATCAGCAGCCATATGAAGGAATGCTCCTTTGATGTTCAGGTCAGATTTCTGCCCTTTGATAAAAAGCAAAGCAGTGATGGTATTGATGACTACCCCGATACCGGCAACAATCATCACACTGGTTCCTGCTACCGGTTGCGGATCCTGCAGCTTCTCAAATGCATCTTTTCCAATGAAAAAGACAGCCAGGAACAACAACATGGCATTAAGAATAGAGGATAAAATAGTGGTGCGCTGAAGTCCGTAAGTATATTTACCCCTTGGTTTCAACCTTGCCAGCCGGAATGCGCCCCAGGCTAGAAAAAGTCCCAGTACATCACTCGCATTGTGTCCGGCATCAGCCAGCAATGCAGACGAATTGGCCGCCAGTCCGTAAAAAACTTCAACACCTACAAATACAATATTTAATCCTATGCCAATGGCAAAAGCCCGCCCATGCGAAGTATATTGATGCGTATGCTCCATATCTATCTTGATAATTTAATGATCCGGATGGCTCCCCATACTACCAGCATAAATACGATACTTCCTGTTATCAGGTCGGGAATGGCCGATTCTGTAAAATAAACCAGAAATGCTGAAACTATAATGCCTGCATTGATGATGACATCATTGGATGTACAGATCATGCTGGCCCGTATGTGCTCTCCTTTACTCCGTGCCTTCTGAAGCAAATACAAACTATAGGAATTGGCGATCAGGGCCAGCACGGAAACAACGATCATCGTCCGGAAATCGGGAAAAATGTCAGCAGAAACAAATCTGCGAATGACCTCAATTAAACCCAAAGATGCCAAAACCAACTGCAAATATCCACTCACTGCCGCCACTCTCTTTTTACGTATAACAATGGCGCCCACGGCCCACAAACTTAAACCATATACAAAAGCATCGGCAAGCATATCCAGTGAATCAGCCAACAGGCCCATGGAACCGGAAATCAATCCTGCGATCATCTCCCCAACAAAAAATATGGCATTAATCCATAAAACTGCCCAAAGCATTTTCTTTTCGAGGGTATTATCGGGTTCCTGAAAATCTTCTCCGGTGCAGGGCTCAACTGATACCAGGTGTCCACCCATTTTCAATGACTTAATAAGGGGGGTAATATCTTTTTCTTCACCTTCATGCACCACCTCCAGATCTCGTTTATTTAAATCAAAATCAAGGTGTTTAATCCCCTCCAATTCATCCAGTTTCATTCTGATGATGCGCTCTTCGGTGGGACAGTCCATCCCGGGTATGTGATATTTAAATTTTTTCATGCCATAAAAAATAACAGCGGGTCATTAGATTGTCAGGTAGTAGATTAATTCAAAAATAATGTGATTTAGCTAATCGAATGCTTCAACAATTATGCAATTAAAAATACAACGCAGTGCAAAAATTTCATGTCCCGGCAAAAATAGAAACAATACAAAAAAGATTAACCAATAATTCATGCTTTAGTTTGAAAATACCAACATTTACAATGATCAATTACCAATTATCAATGAGCAATGACCAATAAGCAATTATCAATGAGCAATTACCAATTATCAATGAGCAATGACCAATAAGTAATGAGCAATTATCAATAAGCAATTAAGAATGATACCAGTGGGGGAAACCAGTTCGTGGTGAACTCCAATAATTCGTGAGTACGGTTTTTTGGGGTTATATGATTCGCAAAGCCAATTAAGGTAGGTTGTCCGCAAAGCAACAGCCCGAAGGGCAATAGCCACTTAATAGACTCTTGGTGTCAATCTGTGAAAACCATCTCATTCTCTTACCGCAATTTCCCTGAAGCAGTTACCAGGCCGAAACCATCCATATATCGATAAAATATCTTGTCTTTATTGTATTTCAAAGAATTTTCATTCAATAATGACAGAATCAAAAAATGACAGGCTATGCCATCAGAAATAAGTATTTCGAAACTTACTATCTTTGTGCCAATATATGTGGACAGATCTCGGATACTTAGGACTTTTTCTTGCCAGTTTTTTGGCAGCCACCGTAGTGCCATTCAGCTCAGAATTTGTGCTGAGCGGTGTTCTGGCTGCTGGTGGCGATCCGGTTATCAGTCTGATCACAGCCACAGCCGGCAACTGGCTGGGCGGACTAACATCCTACTGGATTGGCTGGCTCGGGAAATTTGAATGGATCGAAAAATACCTGCGAATACCCCGTGCAAAGCTGGAAAAGGCCAGAGAGAAAGTCATCGGAAAAGAAGGCTGGATCGCTTTCTTTTCGTGGCTCCCGGGCATTGGAGATCTCATTGCGGTGTTACTGGGGCTGCTAAAAACCAGATTCTGGCTCACTGCCATCGGAATGCTGGTGGGAAAAGCGCTTAGATATATAGTGTGGGCGTTTATGACACTTGAAATACTTGATTACTTATAGCATCTTTTTTACAATAGACCGTTGGTTTTTGAGAGGATATAGGTTTGTTTTGCGGCTAGCCGCAAAACCTTCTCATCCATCACAACCTAATAAGAACGAGTCATTGCGAGTGAAACGAAGCAATCTAAAAAGGAACAGTTCTATTTAGAAGCATCCCTGGGTGCAGCAAATACCTGAACCCAATATTCTCCTTTATCACTGACAGCAGCACCCATTTCGGTAAAGTCAGGATTCATAATATTGCTGCAATGGCCGGGGCTATCGAGCCACCCTTCCACCACCTGTTCAACAGAACGCTGACCCATGGCCACATTCTCGCCCACTGCACGCCATTGATAATCCTCGCGTTCCACCCGCATTACAACAGTAGAGCCACCAGACCCTTCATGAGAGAAAAATTCCTTGTCGCCCATATCATTGGCATGTTTTTGTGCGGCCCGGGCCAACGCTTCATTCCACTTAAGCGGATGGGTTGCCTTATGCTTTTTACCGCCACAACGCCGGTTTTCCATACGGGCCTGATTCACCAGATGAAGCATCTCTTCAGCATCAAATTCAATTGGTGCCTGTGATCTGTTATTTTGTCCGTGCACTACTAAAATAGTAAATGCCATTACAAATAATATCTGTATTCTGCTTTTCATTGTTTTTAATTAATTTTCGATTTGTTCCTGTAGCCGTTGATCAATCCTGCATCAAAACCCAACCTTCCTGCCTTCATCGTTTAATCATCCGGCACTTACTTCTTTTGTTTCCTGCGGATTATCTGCTTTCAGCGATCCAATGAACATGAAGATTACAAATCCCATACCAAGCCATCCCATGGATGTATAGGTGTTAAAAAAAGTTTTGGAGAGACTGAAGAAATAAGGCGCCAAAGCACTTGCAAATACAAGCATCGACATTCCCTTTCCGGAAATGGCGCCCAGATGTTCCCGCCCGAACAACTTGGGCCAGACCACTGAATTCAAAACTGCAAACAAGCCGCCACTGATACCGGCACCGGCAATTATCAGCCAAATGCCCCAGCCTGCCGAGAGTCCGAAGAGGCCAATACTCCAAACAGAAGCCCCACTTATCATCACGAAAAGCAGTTTTTTCAAAGGAACAAAATCACTCAGAAAATTAAACAACAAAGATACACTCACCGAAATGATGGATATGGGAAGAAAAGCTGCCACAGCCTCCTGACGGTCGAAACCGGCCGAGGTAAAAATGTCGACCATGTGAAACGACAGACCTGTTATAAAAAAGGAATTGAAGGAAAGCATCAGTGCATACATCCAGAAAGCACGGGTTGCGAATGCCTCCTTCGGACTGAATTGCCTAAGAACCGGACGTGGCTTCCGCAATGCCTGGCGGGCACCAGCTTTTCCATCCGGAATAAGCCCTTCATCTTCGGGGTTGTCACGGTAAAAAACCCACATCAACATAGCAATTACAAAAACACCCAGGGCAACCACCCGCCACGCTCCTGCCCATTCAAATTTCCGGATTAAAAGATCAAACAGCAGCGGTGAACTGGAGAAACCGAGAGAAATACTCACACTGACAAAAGCATTGACGCGGCCCCTGTATGTATCGAACCACTTCATGACCATGTTTTTGGAAGACATGGTCAACACTCCCTGTCCGCTGAAGCGCAGCAGGAAGAAGAACACCATGATCAAAGAAAAAGGAACGCCCCAGTGCTGAATACCCGTAAGTGAAATGATCTGTGAACTCAGAAAATCGGAATATGAACTGAGCACCAAAGTGGCGGCAAGCATCAGTGCGGCAATGACCCCAACTTCGCGTGCCCCGCGTTTGTCGAACCAGCGACCGGCCTTTCCCAGAAACAAAGAACTCATGAATGTACCCACCATATAGGCTGCACTAAACTGATCGCGCGTCAGCCCCAAAGCGTCCTTTACCGGATCGGTAAAAGCCGAAACCCCGATGGTCTGACCAGGTGCACTGGCCCATATCCCAAGGGTGCCAACAACGGCCACAACATAGCCGTAGAAAAACGGCCATCGGACCGGATGCAAAAAAGATTGCTTTTTGTCTTCCATAATCCGGCAAAGTTACCATTAATGACTTTGGTGAAACAATTACTTGTCACAAAAGCTTTTAAAAAATGTAAACTTAACGGCATTAAAATAACCTAACAGAGTAAGGGTTTTCAGGGTTTA
>JBEPWN010000183.1:0-5746 GCA_041642395.1 Marinilabilia sp.
ATTGCAGTGCGTAGAGGGTAAATCACGGGCTGAAATCCTGAAGCAGCATAAATATTTCGAAACACCACAGCGGTTTTCTATTTGATCATATCCGATTATTCTGTATAATTTTGGAAAAAATATTCCACCATGATAGAAGTGAAAATACCTAGTCCCGGCGAATCAATCAGTGAAGTTGAATTGGCAACATGGCTGGTGGGCGATGGCGACCTGGTGCATAAAGACCAGGAGCTGGCTGAAATAGAATCAGACAAAGCCACCCTGATGCTTAATGCACCCGACAGCGGCAAAATATCCATTGATGTGGATGAAGGCTCAACCCTGGCGGTGGGAACTGTGGCATGCCGTATAGATACATCTGTTGAAGTGAAGGACAAAGAAGTGGAAGAAGAAGTGGAAGAAGACCCAAAGAGCAAGGAAACTTCATTTTCCGGGGCAGAGGAAACAGCGATAAGTGAGCCGGAAGAAGAAAAAGAGATGTCTTCAGATAAAACGTCTCCCGCTCCTCCCGAAAAGCCAGTGAAAGAGGTTGCTGTAAAACCTGAGGAATCAAATAAAAAAGCGCGGATGACACCTCTGGCCCGTGAAAAAATGAAAGGAGCCGGCTTGTCGGTTGATGATATTGTTTCGGGACTTAAAAAAATATCCGCTTCTGACGTTGATGCTGTTGTCGAAGGCGTTTCTTCATCCGGGAAATTCACCGGAAGTAATGAACCCGATCGTACGGAGCATAGAAAAAAAATGAGCCGGTTTCGAAAAAAACTGAGCCAGCGGCTGGTGACTGTGAAGAATGAAACGGCTATGCTGACCACCTTCAATGAGGTGGACATGTCGGCTGTGATCAATATCCGCAAAAAATATCAGGAAAAATTTGTTGAGAAGCACGGGCTCAAACTGGGTTTTATGTCCTTTTTTATGAAGGCTTCAGCCATCGCTCTTAAGGCTCGTCCCAAAGTCAATAGCATGATTGATGATGAGGAAATCGTGACTCCTCACTATGTGGATGTTTCGGTGGCCGTGCAAACGCCCAAAGGGTTGATGGTGCCCGTTATTCGAAATGTCGATACACTTTCTTTGGCAGCCATAGAAGTGCAGTTGAAGGAATTGGCCGATAAAGCGCGATCAGGAAAAATATCGCTCGAAGAGATGTCGGGAGGAACTTTTACCATTACCAATGGGGGTATTTTTGGTTCTATGCTTTCCACACCTCTGATCAATCCTCCACAGTCGGCCATCCTCGGAATGCATAACATTATTGAGCGGCCTGTGGCGGTGGATGGAAATGTGGCTATTCGTCCAATTATGTACTTAGCCTTGAGCTACGATCATAGACTCATCGACGGTAAAGATTCAGTTGGCTTTCTGATGGATGTTAAAAATATGCTTGAACATCCCGACATGATGCTTTATGGGGGAGACGATCCGGTGAATGCTTTGTTGGATTTTTAACTATTTTCTATAGATGAGGTGTTTACCTTATTCTGTCCATCGATCTTACCAGAGCTTCATCTTTGCCGATGGCTCTCATGGCCAGAAAAACAAAAACCATTGCCACCAGCGGTAAAACCAGTGGAAAATTGAATGACAGATCATTAGCCCCCAGTTCTTTAGCTCCGCTTTTGCCCATGTAATAGATCATTCCCGATAATCCAAGAAGAAGTCCCAGATTTAAAGCACAAAGACGGATCTGGATCATGCGTTTCTTAAACAGAAAAATGGTAATCAGCGAAAGACCTGTGGTCAGTACCGTCAGAATGGAAAGGGCCCAGCCGGGGATTATTAACTGTGGTGCCTCGCCTGCTTCTATCTCAAAAATGCCCCGCCATGTAAGTTCATAAAAGGAATCTGCACTGGCCATTTCTGCCATAGTCAGGAAAAAAAGACTGCCGGTAAGCAGTGTTGCAATTAATAAAAACAGACTCTGAATGCGTTGTATCATGGTTTCTTTGTTTTGCTTACAAAAGTAAAAAGATTTAATGGAACTTTCTTTTTAGAAATCATGACTTCAGAATTTTATTTTTCATTTATTTTTTCTTAATTTGATAAAGATCAGACTGGGCTATGTTGGTTCCCAAAGGCTGTTTAGATTATCCGCGGCATAAATAATCAATAATGATTGTTCATGAAATCAAGTGTTTAGTGAGAATGATTACAACTGTTTTTTTCGGGTATTAATCATGAATTTTATGTTGGCATTCATTCGCTGGCTGGGCTATTCTGAAACTTTTATGAATATGACCACAGAATTATGTGAAATAATTAAGAAAAAATATGAAAATAATAGAAGAATCCGAACTGATCATAAATCCGGACGGTTCGGTTTTTCATTTGCACCTTAAACCCGGCGAACTGGCTGGGAATGTTATTTTGGTTGGTGATCCCGGACGGGTAAAAACTGTGAGTGGATTTTTTGATAAAATTTCTCATTCAACGGAAAATCGTGAATTTGTATCTGCTACCGGAATTTACAAAAATACCGGCTTTAGTGTTCTTTCAACAGGAATTGGCACCGATAATATCGACATTGTGTTAAACGAGCTGGATGCTTTGGTTAATGTGGATTTTGAAACCCGCACTGTAAAGAAACAAACACAATCTCTTAATATAGTCCGAATCGGTACATCCGGATCTTTACAAGAGGATTTACCTGTTGATAGCTGGCTGCTCAGTAAAAAAGCCATTGGGTTTGATGGTTTGCTGAATTTTTATGAAGGAGGTGAAAAGATTTGTAATCCCGGTTTCGAAAATGAGTTGGTACGTTATTCCGAATGGTCAGACCGTCTTACCCGCCCTTATGTAGTGGATGCCGATGATGATTTGTTTAATCTTTTACGCGATGAAAACCTTCATCAGGGGGTGACTATTTCCGCTCCGGGATTTTATGGGCCACAAGGTCGTGTTATCCGGCTTTCGCTTCAGAATCCCGATATCAATGAGCGGTTGTCAGAGTTTGAATACCAAGGGGAACGCATTACCAATTATGAAATGGAATGTTCTGCTATTTATGGTTTATCAAAACTTTTGGGGCATAAGGCTGCCACTGTTTGTGCCATCATTGCCAATCGAAAGGCCGGGACTTACAGTCAGAATTACAAATCTGTTGTAAAAGGGCTGGTGCATTATGTGCTTGATCGCTTATCCGGATAAATGTCCATTGTGATTCAACTATTATGGAAACTGAAAGAATAAAAGCATTAATAAAATTGCTCGACGATCCAAGTGAGGAAATATTCAACACCGTAGAGGGAGAACTTCTTAAAGCGGAAGTGGAGATTGTGCCTGAACTGGAACGGGCCTGGGAATCTCATCCCGACGGTATTTTTCAGCACCGGATCGAAAATGTCATTCATTCCATTCAGTTCAGGGATGTAAAAAAACGGTTTAAAGCATGGGTCACTTTTGATGGTGAAGATTTGCTTACAGGTGCCTGGCTTGTGGCACGGTATCAGTATCCTGAGCTTACTTTTGAAGAACTGGATAATGCCATTAATAAAATCAGGAAGGATATTTGGCTCGAGTTGAATGATCATCTTACAGCCCTTGAAAGGGTTAGAATTATTAACCATATTCTATTTGATGTTCACGGATTTTCGAGAAATAACAGCAATTTTCTGGCACCGCAGAATTCTTTTATTTGTGATGTTCTGGATACGCGGAAAGGAAATCCAATTTCATTGTCTATCATCTATTCAGTGATTGCCGTCCGGCTTGGATTACCTGTTTATGGTGTCAATTTGCCTAAAAATTTTATTCTGGCCTATATGGATGAACCTTCTGCCGGTGATCGTTATTCCGCTCAACAGGAATCATCAGTGCTTTTTTATATCAATCCAATCAACAAGGGGGCTGTGTTGGGACGTAAGGAGGTTGATAATTTTATTAAACAACAAAAACTGGAGTCCCGTCATTATTTTTTTGAACCTTGTTCCAATATTGAGATCATACGCCGGATTCTTAATAATCTGGTGCTGGCTTTTGAGCATGGTGGTCAGTTGGTAAAAATGGAAGAAATACGTGAATTATTGGCAATTATTGATGAACAATAGTCTGTTTAAATTTTGTAACGATTCTATATGTCTTATATGTTGATGAGTTTTGATTTCAACTCTTTTTATTTTATAATAAAGACTTTTTGTTGTGGCATCTCGCGTTTAAGCTTTTTTTAACGGACTATTAAAGTATAGATTATTTATTTTAAACTTATATAAATGAACAAGGCATTTGAAGGGCTTTATCCGGAAAAACTCTGGTATTATTTTGATGAAATATGTAAAATTCCACGTCCATCGAAACATGAGGATAGAATCATTGAATGGTTGTTGTCTTTTGCTAAAGAGAAAGGACTTGAAGCGAAAAGGGATAAAATTGGTAATGTTTTAATTTTCAAACCTGCTTCTCCCGGGCTTGAGGACAAAGATACTATTGTGCTTCAATCACATGTTGATATGGTAGGGGAGAAGAACAACGATAAAGTTCATGATTTTTCCAACGATCCCATTATTCCGCTTCGTGATGGCGAATGGATTAAAGCCGATGGAACTACACTGGGAGCCGATGATGGCATTGGAATTGCCGCTCAGTTAGCCATTCTCTCATCCAATGATATAATTCATGGTCCCATTGAGTGCCTGTTTACCGTTGATGAAGAAACTGGTCTTACAGGTGCGTTTAATCTGGAAGAAGGCTTTTTTAATGGACGTACCCTCATCAACCTAGACTCTGAGGATGAAGGTGAGCTTTTTATTGGCTGTGCAGGTGGAATTGATACCCTTGCTGCATTCAAACCCGAATATGAGGTTGTTCCTCCGGGATATACTGGCATTGAGGTAAATGTGACCGGACTTAAAGGCGGACACTCCGGCGACGACATTCATAAAGGTCACGGGAATGCCATTAAAATACTTGTCCGTTATTTGTGGCAGATGGAACGGCAATACGGATTCAGAGTGTCTTTCATTGAAGGCGGTAATTTAAGAAATGCCATTGCCCGTGAGGCATTTGCACTGGGGGTGGTCCCGTCAAAGTTTAAGGAAGAGGCGCGTGTCGTTCTTAATGTGCTGACTCATGATGTGGAGCAGGAGCTTAGATATACCGATCCGGGCGTGAAATTGTGGCTTGGCTCTTCGGATCAACCGCAAAAAATATTCTCAAAATCCTTTCAAAATTCTTTGCTGAATGCACTTTATGCCTGCCCTCATGGAGTGATGGAATGGAGTCGCGAAATTGAAGGGTTGGTGGAAACGTCTACCAATATGGCTTCTGTGAAATTAGAAAATGAGGAGGTTTTGATAACCACCAGTCAGCGCAGTTCTGTTGAAAGTGCACGGGATGATTTGGCCAATATGGTTCATAGTGTTTTTGATCTGGCCAACGCAAAGGTCAGACATTCTGATGGCTATCCGGGTTGGGAACCCAATATGCAATCGCATATTCTTGATATCGCTGTTTCATCCTATGAAAAATTGTTCGATCAAAAACCTGAGGTAAAAGCCATTCATGCCGGATTGGAATGTGGTTTGTTTTTGCAAAAATATCCCGGTATTGACATGATTTCTACAGGACCTACAATAAAAGGAGCTCATTCGCCCGATGAAAGGTTGCACATTGATAGTGTTCGAAAATTCTGGGATCATCTTTTGGAGATGCTGAAATCATAAAGGAAAGAGATATACGCTTTGAAACACCTCCCAATAAAACTGGATTGGGAGGGACAACTCCTTCAACTCACCTACCAACCTACTGGCCT
>JBEPWN010000184.1:0-5728 GCA_041642395.1 Marinilabilia sp.
ATGGTATTAGAAACCAGAAGATGCTGCCTTTATCTGGTTTGCTTTCAGCCCTGATTATGCCGCTATGCATTTCGACAAACTCTTTGCAAAGCAATAAGCCGAGTCCTGTCCCTGTTTCCTGGTTTGTCCCGGGTGTGGAATGGCTGTAATCGATCCGGAATAGTTTGTCTAAATCTTCTTTGTTCATTCCTATCCCGTTGTCGGCAACCGAAACAATTATCTGATTATCTTCTTTTTGGGCGCTGATTATGATTTCATCACCGGGGTTGGTGAATTTGATCCCATTCGATATCAGGTTCCGTAAAATGGTGTTCATCATATACATGTCTGCAAAAAGAGAAAGTCCCACCGGTACTTGTTTCGTAATTGTAATGCCTTTGTGTTCAATTGAGCTTTTAAAGAAACCAATGACTTCATTAATAAGGAAATTTAGATCCACTTTTTCCGGCTTAAACTGGATGGTCCCTGATTGGGATTGCGACCACTCCAGTATGTCGTTAAGAAGATCCATGGCCTGGCGGGAGGCATTTTGAATAATGCGGGCATATTTTTCAAGGTCGTGATAATCCTTGTTCATGATCTGGTGAACAAGGATATCGCTGAATCCGACAATGCTGTTAAAGGGGCTCTTAAGGTCATGCCCAATGATAGAAAAAAACCGATCTTTTGTAGTATTGAGTTCATTCAAACGTCGCTCACTTTTCCGCAAAGCTTCCTCTGCATTTTTGCGGTCGGTAATATCCCGCACATTCATTACCACAGCCCTGATTTCCGGATTGTTGATCTGATTGGTGCCAAATGCCTCCAGATACACCCAGCCTCCTTTTTTATGACGATGACGGTATTGCATACCACCATTTTCTGAATTTTCAATAATGCTTCTCATTCCTTCCCGGGCCAGTTCTTTGTCGTCTGGGTGAACAAATAAATCGATGACAGGCACGCCAACCAATTCGTCCTGCTTATAACCCAGAATTTTTTCGCATGATTCGCTTACGTAATGCGAAATTCCATTGCCATCAACCAACCCGATTATGTCAAAAGAATTCTTGATAAGATGTTTTAATTTGTTGTTAAGGACCTCCGGAGGCTCTTCGTTTTTCTTCACTGGTCTTTGCCTTGCCTGTTTCTTCGCCATGTTATATATAAATTAAGGCCCTCGATCTATATATTTAAGCTATAGTATTCATTAAATTTAGTGCAGCAAATTAAATAAACTAATTCAACTAACAAGTTCCTTCATCAAATTTTGGGCAAGGAGCACAATTTTGTGAGTAACGCAAATTTCAGAACTGCCTATAAATTGTTGAAAATAGTAAAAAGATGGGTGGTTTAGGGCATTTGAATGGGAAATGAACAAAATGAACAAAATAATGAATGCTTGGTATTTGACCGAATTTTGCGAAACAATTCATTTTTCCAACTGTTTATGGAATAAATCTTTAAACAAAATCAATTATGGAACCGAATAAGAGAATTGTAGCACTTGTGGATGACCTTTATGAAGATCTGGAGCTCTGGTATCCGGTAATTCGTCTGAGGGAGGCCGGTTTTGAAGTGATTCTTGCCGGAAAAAAAGCCGGAAAAAATTTTAAAGGCAAGCATGGATTACCCGCAAAGTCTGATATTGCCTTTGAAGAGCTGAATGAAAGCGGATTTGATGCACTGGTTATTCCAGGAGGTTATGCGCCGGATAAACTGCGCCGCAACAGCGATGTGCTGGCTTTTGTAAAGAGAATGGATGAGGCTGGAAAACCAATAGGAATGATTTGCCATGCAGGTTGGGTTCCAATCTCGGCAGGCATTCTGAAAAACCGCAAGGCCACCAGCGTTTCAGCCATTAAAGATGATATGATCAATGCAGGAGCAAACTGGGTTGATGAAGAGGTGGTGGTCGATAATAACCTGGTATCAAGCCGCACACCTCTGGATCTGCCTGCTTACATGAAACAATTCATTGAAAAAATGAAGTGAGGAATTTTCATGAATTAAGGACGATCTCTCCACTCAGCGACAGATCGGCTGCCGATGTTATCTTTACATCTATTATTTTTCCCATGAGCTCCGGCGTTTTCCGGTTAAGGCGAACATTGAGCTTCCCTTCTGTGAGTCCGTTGCTGAAGCCGGTTTTGCGGTCGGTGCCGTTTATAAGCAGTCGCACTGTTTTGCCCACCATTTGCTCATTGTAGGCACGGGTGTGCCTTTTCATAACGTCGGTGAGTATGTGCAGACGCTCCTTTTTTACTTCCATGTTCACATCATCATCCCATCGAAAGCTGGTGGCTCCCGGGCGTGGTGAGTACATGGCAATAAAGGCCATATTAAATTTGAACTCATCCAGAGCGGCAACTGTATTTTCGAATTGCTCAATGTTTTCGCCGGTAAACCCGACAATAATGTCGGTAAACAGGGTCGCCTCAGGTATCAGCGTCCTTATGTCTTCAACGATCTTCCTGTATTTGTTCATCGAGTGGCGGCGGTTCATTTTAATCAGCACTTTTTCGTCGCCACTTTGCATGGGCAGGTGAATTTGCTTGGCCAGACAAGGATGTTGGGCAATCACCTCAATGACATCATGAGCCATGTCCTGCGGATGCGGCGAGGTGAAATAAACCCAGAATTCCTCACCCGAAAGGTCACCATATTCACCAATTTGTTTGAGCAGTCCGGCAAAGGTCATCTCCGCGCCATTCTTGTCAAGTCCGTAAGAGTTCACATTCTGCCCAAGCAGGGTAATGGATTTGTAGCCCTGATCTACCAAAAGGCGTACTTCTTCAAGAATTTCTCCGGAAGGCCTTGATACCTCACGCCCCCGGGTATAGGGAACAGCACAAAAAGAACAGAATTTATCACAGCCGTTCTGAATGGGAACGAAAGCCTCAAAAGTGGATTGATAAGTGGGCTTAATTCCCCACATGCCCACAATGTTTTCATTTTTGGGCATTGCAGGTCGTTGGGGTTTTACGGAGGCTTCATTCACCACACCATAATTGCGGATCATATCCGGCAACTGTGGTAATTCGCTCATCGCGAAAATAATGTCAAACTGCTTCAACAGTTTTTCCTTATCTATTGGCAACACACATCCTGAAATAAAAGTAATGAGGTTGCGCTTGTTTTTCCAACGGTTCCACTGAGCTATTTTGTTATACACTTTGTCAATTGGTTTTTGCCTGACCGAACACGCCAGCATGCCCAAAAGATTGGCTTCCTCCTCATTCTCTGTCCGCTGGTATCCCATTTGTTCCAAAACCGTACTCACACGCTCACTGTCGGCTATATTCATTTGGCAACCAAGGGTTATTAAGTGATATTTCATTCTGTTTCCTGTATTTGTTGAATTGTTTTTCTCTGAATGCATTTGATGCAAAGATAATTGTTTTGAATAAAGGGATAAAATAATCCTGAATTATTCCACACGAACAAAAAGTACCGGCAGGTATCTGTAAGGAGTGTAATTCCTTAAAATAGCTTGACAGATTTAATACTAATTTGTAATTACCTATAATCCTTGTGTTGTACCGGGCAATAATGAAACAAAATATGTAAATTGAAAGTTTCTGTAATGCAATACTTTCACTAATTTCGCGAGGAGTTAAAAAATCAATAGTCAGTCAATTGTTTAAATTTAAAACACTCATGATATTAAGAAGTTGTTTTTTCAATCCCGATGCTTCGGGACAATCCGTCTAATATCTAATTGATAAATATCTAAAAATCTATTTATTTACTAATATTGTTGTCAAATACTAATTGAATCTATGGACTCTAATTCAGATGAAAAAAGGTCGGAACGCAGGTATATGATAGTAAAGCGTTTTAGCTATACCTTATTGGCGATCATCCTTTTTATATATGGCCTTATTGCTGTACGTAATTTTCTGTATCCCATAGCTTTCGGGTTTTTATTGTCTTATTTGTTTTTTCCGGGTGTCAATTGGCTTGAGAAAAAGGGGGTTCCCCGTATTTTGGCCAATTTTGTTGCCATCATAACAGGACTGGGAATTCTGGTGAGCCTGGGGTTGCTTGCGTTCAGTAAAATATCTCCCATTACCGGCGATATTCCGCACTTGATAGAAGCCGGGTTCAGGAATTTGGCAGAATCCCTTTCCCACCTTACCGAGTATTTTGGTTTTGACAGGGAAGAAACACGGTCCATGATCAGCGAGTACGCAAATAATATCCTTGCATCGGGAGGGCAGCATCTGCAGGACATTTTCAGTGCCACCACCAGCACTCTTGTGAGCATAGGCTTGTTGCCGGTATATATATTCCTGTTTTTGTATTACCGGACTAAATTTGCCTATTTCATAATGATGTTGTCCGGACGGCAGCATCGTGGTGAAGTAGTGACCATCCTTCGTGAGGTGTCGCAGGTTTTTGCCCGTTACATGGGTGGTGTTTTGATCGTTGTGCTCATTCTGTGTCTTCTTAATTCTATGGGTCTTTGGATCATTGGGTTGAGGTTCCCTATTGCATTGGGTATTACTTCAGCAGTATTCAACTTCATCCCTTATTTTGGAACTTTGCTGGGTGGCATCGTACCTCTTTTATTTGCTCTGATTGCAGAAAACGATCCTGCTATGGCATTTAGGGTTGTTATATTGTTTATCATTATACAGTTTACTGAGAATAACATTCTAACTCCCAATATTGTGGGTGGAAACGTACGGGTCAATCCCTTTTTTATTATCACCGGGTTGGTGGCAGCCAGTATTATTTGGGGCATTCCCGGTATGCTGCTCATTGTACCATTTCTCGCCATTGTTCGCATTGTACTTTCCCATATTGATGCCATGAAACCTTATGCTTTTCTTTTGGGTAGTCAGGGAACTTCCAGGCATTCCATTACAATGGAAAAATTAAAAAGGATTTTCACGAGAAAAAAGAATCTATAGCATATGCTGGCATGGTACACAGCGAAGAGTTGGCTTGATTATGTGAAATTTTTGGCATAATATATTCTTCACCTAAATTGAGCGATTCTGCTCAACTTGAGTTTCAACAGCTTATTACAATAGTCCGTTAAACTTTTGTAGTAGGTTGTCAGTAAACTGTTTAAATTTAAAATGCTCATGGTATTAAGAAGTTGTTTTTTTATATGATATAATCCATCTAACATCTAACCTCTAAAAATCTAACGATCTATTGTTATTAAAATATGGCAAAAAGGGAAAAACGACAAAAAAGCAAAGGCTCTGCCGGGAACAATCGAAAGTCGGGGGAAGATTTTTTGCTTCAAAATGCCAAAAAACCTGATGTTTCTGTAACCGATAGCGGATTGCAATATCAGGTTGTAGAAGAAATTTCCGGCGATAAGCCCCGGGACATCAGCACTGTCGAAATTCATCAAAGAGCTCTGCTCCTGAATGGCACTCTTTTAGAAGATACCTACCGGACCAACAAAACATCTTCGGTTCCTGTAAATGAACTGATCGAAGGACTTCAGGAAGGATTGCAACTGATGTCCAAAGGCAGCAGGTATAAATTTTGGGTGCCACCCGAATTGGGTTGGGGCCGCAAAGGTACCGGCAATAAAATTCCCCCAAATACGGTGTTGTTTTTTGATATACGGTTGGTTGATGTTTTTTGAGAAATCTGTTTTTTTCTATGGAACGAGTTGCAGGAAAACACCGTTAAAGAATTCATGATTTTAGAAATCTGTCAAATCTGGTTTTAAATTGGCAAATTCTTCAGGTATCAAAGGATTTTCCAATATAAAAATTCT
>JBEPWN010000185.1:0-5711 GCA_041642395.1 Marinilabilia sp.
AAAATTTAAGATAATTCTTTCATGCGAAAGTGAGGATTCTTCACTATAATCGCAAATACAAATATATGGTAAAATACAAATCCTATGAATAATAAAGATCTTTCTGCAATAAATGATGTTGAATTGTTGAATATGACATCCGACGAATATCAAAAAATTCGTTCCATTTTGGGTCGTACGCCTAATAGACTTGAATTGGATGTTTTTACACTTCTTTGGTCAGAACATGCCAGTTACAAGAATTCCAGGAAGTGGTTGGATTTATTGCCAAAAAAGGGAGCGAATGTATTGGTTGAGGCTGGGCAGGAAAGTGCTGGTGTGGTTGACATCGGTGACGGACAGGTGGCTGTTTTTAAGCTGGAATCTCACAATCATCCTTGTTCCATGCAACCACGCCTTGGCGCTTCAACAGGCCTAAGAGTTGTCAATCGTGATATTTTTTCCATGGGGGCACGTCCCGTGGCTCTTCTCAATTCTCTGCGTTTTGGCAATTCGGATAGAGATACTGCCCGATGGCTGTTTGATGAGGTGGTGAATGGAATTGCCGATTTTGAAAAAGGATTTGGCATTCCCGTTATTGGAGGAGAAGTATTCTTTAGTGATAGGTTTAATACTAATCCTATTGTTAATACTATGTCTATTGGCATAGCCGAAAAAGATGAGTTGGTCTCGGCAGTGGCCAAAGGCGAAGGAAACCTGATTGCAGTGATTGGAGTGCCAACCGGGAAAGATGGCGTGGATGGTGACGCTTTTGTTGCAGATATGATTTCCGATAATGGAACTAAGAGTATTTCAGCTGATCAAATGAGAAATATTGAATCTGAAAAACATCTTTATAAAGTTCTCCGGACCCTGATTGATGAGAAGAAGGTATTGGGAGTTCAAACCATTGGAGCACAGGGTATCGTTGGTGCTCTTGCAGAAATGACGAATCGTGGCGAGAGTGGTGTTGACTTTAATGTGGACGAGGTTCCTTTGCGCGAAAAGAAGATGACCAATCGCGAAATTTTGATTTCCCAGACATGGGGGCGCATGCTCGTTTGTGCCAGTCCCGAAAACATTGATGAAATAAAGAAAATTGCAGAGAGTGGAAAACTTTCTATTGGAGTTATTGGAAAAGTCACAAACACAGGATTTGTGAAATGTGATAGTAAAGGGGAAACTATTGTGGAGTTTCCGGTTAAATATGTGGGATTTGGAGATTCAGCCCCTGTTTATGAAAGAGAAACAACGCAGGAAAGAAAATTACCTGAAAGTATAAAGGTAGAAGATTTGAAAGAGCCTGATCATTACCCCGCAGTGGTTGAGGTAATGCTCAAATCACTGAATGTGACTTCTAAAAAATGGTTGACTAAAAAATTTTCTAAGACTTTACGTAGGGAAACTGCAAGTACAAAATTTCCATCTGATGCAGGTATCGTAGAGTTGGGAATCCATAACAAAGCTCTGCTTGCCACGGTGGATAGTAATCCGGCCTATTTTTCTTCCGATCCTTATAACGGGGCCCGTATTTCTGTGACCGAAGCCATGCGTAATATCGTATGTGGAGGTGGAACTCCTCTGGCAGTATCCGATTGTTTGAATTTTGGAAATCCGTATGATCCGGATGCGTTTGCTGATTTTGTCGATTCAATTAAAGGATTGGCTGATGCATGTAAGTTTTTCGATATTCCCGTCGTAAGTGGAAATGTCAGTTTCTATAATCAACGCTCGGTCGATGGAAAAATTATTCCGGTTGTTGCATCTCCTGTTGTGGGAATGCTTGGGGTGATTGATGA
Organism: Marinilabilia sp.; assembly: GCA_041642395.1. Taxonomy (GTDB): domain Bacteria; phylum Bacteroidota; class Bacteroidia; order Bacteroidales; family Marinilabiliaceae; genus Marinilabilia. The sequence continues at coordinate 1,779 of JBEPWN010000185.1, forward strand.
TGTGGAAAAACATACTACGCTTTCTTTTAAGCACAAAGGAGATATGATATTTCTGATCGGACGATCGCGCGATGATGTAAATGGTTCTGAGTATCTTAAAGCTGTTCATGAAGTAGAGGTGTCCTTGCCGCCTTATTTAAATATGGAGGAAGAGAAGGTTCTTTTCGGCGTAATTGCCGGTCTTATTGATAATGGCTTGGTGCGTTCTGTGCATGATGTTTCCAATGGCGGACTGTTTTTTACACTTCTGGAAAGCAGTATCCCCATGGAATATGGGTTTGACATTACAACCGATGCTGAAATCAGGCGCGATGCCTTTCTTTTTGGTGAGGCTCAGGGAAGAGTTATTGTCTCTGTATCCCCCGAGAAACAGGATGATTTTGTAGATTTTATGGTTGCAAAGGCCATACCTTTCTCTATATTGGGCCACGTTACTAAAGGTGAGATCAGGGTAGATGATGAATCTTATGGGTACATTGATGAATTTAAAGCAAAATTCGAAAACCGCCTAAGATGGTGGGCGGAAGGAAAGGTTTAATGAATATCAGAACAGAGACACAGTCAAGTGTCTCTGCTCTGATATTTTGATATTGCTTTGTTTTTATTTCCGATATGAACTTTTTTCTGTTCCTATTTGCGGTATCCTGTGATTACACGTAAAAATTCCAGAGATATTGACCCGCAATTCCGTAACAATATATAGTGTTATCTAACTGAAAATATGCATGTTAGAGTATGTCGTAAAATGGCTATCAAACTTCCCTTTCAGCTTCGAGCTTTGAGCTACCGTTTTCTATTCCCGCGACTGCGTTACTTATATTTAAGATTAGTCAATATTTTGTTGTTAGTTATTCTCAACCTATTTGTTATTCATAAAACGTTTGTACTTTTGGAAAATATTTTTTCTGATAATATTAATAGTCCGTCAAGCTCTTGTAACAACTTTACATGCAATCACTTAATTACATTGAGTTGTTTGTGTAAAGAAACAGATTATCAATATTATAGATTCATCTAAAATCTAATATCTAAAAATCTAACGATCTATAGAATGATAAAACCTTACAACAATCGGGAAGGTAGTAAAAAAGAGCAGGTGCAAGCGATGTTCGATCGTATTGCTCCGCATTATGATTTTCTGAATCGTGTACTTTCTTTTGGAATAGATAAGATTTGGCGTAGAAATGTAGTCAAATTATTGCATGGGCTAAAAGCCCCAATGATATTAGATGTAGCTACAGGAACAGGTGATCTGGCCATTGAAATTTGCAAAATAAATCCTGTGTCGGTTTATGGGATTGATATTTCCGGTGAAATGCTGGAAATTGCAGCAAGGAAGGCCTTAAAAAGGCGGCTTCATATGACCATTCAACTTCGTAAGGGTGATTCGGAAAACCTTCCTTTTGAAGACAAATTTTTTGATGCAGTAACAGTGGCTTTTGGGGTACGCAATTTTGAAAATTTGCATAAGGGACTGACCGAAATGCACAGGGTTTTGAGACCCGGCGGGAAATTGATTGTTCTGGAGTTTTCGAAACCTAAAAAATTTCCCTTTAAACAATTTTATAATGTGTATTTTACCCATGTTCTGCCTTGGTGGGGGGGGCTCATTTCGCGGGATAAAGAGGCTTATTCATACCTTCCTGCATCCGTCCTTCAGTTTCCCGAAGGTGAGGAATTTGAGAATGAACTTATAAGGGCCGGATTTAAAATACGTGAGAATTTGCCTCAAACATTCGGAATTGCGACCATATATCTCGCTTCAAAAAATTAATGGCAATAAAACAACGGGGATTTGCGTTTACCTGAAAAACATCTCTATTGCGACTATTGATTGTTATATTCTTTTCTTTTTTATTTGCCGCACCTCTTTTGTCACAAGACAGAGCCAAAAAGAAGGTGCTAAATCTCCCTGCTTTTGATTATCGTCCCTTGCATTTTGGTTTTCTGATAGGACTGAATACGATGGACTTCAGGGTTGGACACAAACAGCTTGCCGACCGGCCTGCAGGAATGGAGAATCGATATGCCGATGTAGTTAACCTTAATCCGGGAGTCAATATTGGGATTGTATCGAGTTTGAGAATCAACAATTATTTTAATCTTAGATTTTTGCCGGGGATAAGTTTTGGTCAGCGTGACATATTATTTATTGAAAACGGGGAGCAGGATACCGGTCCCCTTGAAATTAAGTCCACTTTCCTTGAGTTCCCTCTTCTTCTGAAATTCAATGGTCAGCGAATGACAAATATGAAACCCTATCTCATAGGCGGCATTAATACGCGCTTTGATCTGGCTAAAACAGAGAATGACGGACTTAATCTCAGATCCACTGATTTGTATCTTGAGGTGGGCACCGGACTGGATATGTATCTCAACTATTTCAGATTGTCTGCTGAAGCAAAACTGTCTATTGGTCTTCGAAATGTGCTCGACCCTGATGGAACAGGTGAGCCCGAAGATGTTATGTACACCAATGTACTTGACAGGCTCTCGTCCCGGCTTTTCGTGTTTACATTTTACTTTGAGTGATACCTTTAATATTTTACGGAAGTTTTTGTGTTCCTTTGTTTTTCAAAGCAAAAAAAGAAATTTTTGAGTTTACAATAGTTCATGAATCTTGGCTATAGTTTACAATTGCGTTTTATTTTTAAAGCCCTGGCAAGGGCGACCTTATGGTAACCTACGACACACAGGAATTACACACCTCAAACCCCGGCAGGATTGCCCGTATTTAGATTTTCAAGAAGGGCGCCACTGTCTTGGCTTAGGGGGCTTTTTCTACCGTACGATCGCTCCACTCTGGGGGGCTGCAAGGATATCGCCCAAATATATTGGATTTATAGAAATTAAAAACGGATAATTAAACCATAGCCTGTATGTTCTGCAATAAATTGTATTCCAGTATTTTATTAACTAAAAACAACCTGCCTAGTAACCTACCAGCCTACCAACCTACCAACCTACCAACCTACCAACCTACCAACCTACCAACCTACCAACCTAATAACCTAACTAACTACCAACCTAATAAAAATACAAACAACTCCGGATGAAACAACAAATTGCTTTACGACTAACACCTGAACAGGCGTCACGCGAAGAAAATTATAAGGCGATCGTTGCCAGGAAAATAGAAGTCGCCCCGGGCAGGATTACAGCATTGCGAATTGTCAAGCGCTCCATTGATGCCCGTCAGCAGCAGGTAATGGTGCAGTTGCACCTGGATGTCTGGGTCAATGAACCGGTTCCTGCACAACAGCCTAAATCGTTTCATTGGGCCAATGTTTCTTCAGCACCCGAGGTTATTGTTGTTGGAGCCGGACCGGGAGGATTATTTGCAGCTCTGAAACTGATTGAACTTGGCTTCAAGCCACTGCTGATTGAACGTGGCAAAGAGGTTAGTGAACGAAAAAAGGACATCGCTCTTCTTAATCGCAATGAGCAACTTGATGAGGATTCCAACTATGCTTTCGGTGAAGGTGGTGCAGGTACTTTTTCCGATGGCAAATTATATACTCGAAGCAAAAAACGTGGTGATTTTAAAAATTTTCTTGAAATCCTTCATTTTCATGGTGCCTCTGAAGACATTTTAATTGATGCTCACCCACATGTTGGGACCGATCATTTACCTGGGGTTATTCGTAATATTCGTGAAACCATAATGACTGCAGGGGGTGAATTTCTTTTCAATTCCAGAGTGGTTGATTTTTTAACTGATGGCAGTCTAATGAAGGGTGTGGTGCTTGCCGATGGTTCGAATATCAATGCACGGGCAGTGATTCTGGCTACAGGACATTCAGCCCGGGATATTTACCGGTTGTTGCACAGCAAAGGGATTGAGCTGGAAGCCAAAACCTGGGCAATGGGAGTAAGGGTGGAGCATCCCCAGGAAATGATCGATCAGATCCAGTACCATTCGCCCGAGGGACG
>JBEPWN010000186.1:0-5679 GCA_041642395.1 Marinilabilia sp.
GGAATATGAATTAGGCCAGTAGGTGATTAGGTTATTAGGCCAGTAGGTGATTAGGCTAGTAGGTGATTAGGCTAGTAGGTTATTAGGCTAGTAGGTTATTAGGCTAGTAGGTCAATAGGTTAGTAGATTTCGAAAACCCGAAACCCTAAACAAGAAACCCGAAACCAAACCTCTGTGATTCTCTGTGTCTAACTCTGTGAAACTAATTTTTCTCTATCATAGTTGCTCCCAACTCCCAACAAGAAACTCGCAACTCGAAACAAGAAACTCAAATCATAATAAAAAACCCCGGCAGAAATATTCTGCCGGGGTTTCTCTTCAGGTAACTTCACTTCCTTCAAAAAACCCAAAGATAAAAATCATTTACAGTCACACTCGCCACCACAACTGCACTGGTGCGAATCGTCGGTTTTACAACCGCAGTTGCCACCACATGCACACTGGCTGTCTTTTCCGGCATACGAGTATTCCTGTGTCTTGTTTTGTTCTGGTTGTCCCATTTTTTTGTCCTTTATTTCTATACATACAAAGTAAAAGAGAATAATTGATATAAACAAGATAAATTTGTCCGAAATATGAAAAATAAATGATTATTTTGCATACATGGCCGGCCACAAATACGTAAGCAGCACCGAACCCTAAAGGATGAACACTTTGGTGGACTGACATAAAGAGTTGGAGAAATATCATCCACTTAAGGACTAACAAAATTGAGTTTAAATCGTTAAATTTGTAGGAGATAAATCATGACAGAAATGAAAGATTATAAATTTACTGCTGAAGTTATCCGGGATAATGAGATTGGCCAGTATATTGGAATCATTCCCGGTTTACCAGGTGCCCACTCGCAAGCACCTACCTTAGATGAGTTGTATAAGAACCTTCAGGAGGTTGTGCAATTATGTCTGGAGGAACTTAGTGAAGAAGAATTAAAAGAACTACCTGACTTTATTGGCTTCCAACAAATATCAATTGCGATATGAGTTCAAAGCTGCCGATTGTAAAAGTTAAGGTACTCGAAAATCTGCTTCTTTATCTGGGATTTGAAATTAAGCGTCAAAAAGGAAGCCATGTATTTTATCGCCATCCTGATGGAAGGTATACCACTCTACCACACCATGGGAACCAGGAAATCGGGCGTTCATTAATCCGACAAATCCTTAGGGAAATAGAAATATCACCAGAAAAATATATTGAACTACTTAAAGAACTCTAATCTCCCCAGATCACGTAAAGCGTTTTCGTCATCGAAACAGACTAAAATACCCGGTGCCTCTTCCTCATCGAATTCGGCTCATCCCAACAAATCATATGATCCCTTGTATTCAAAAAAAAATCCTACTTTCGCTAAAAATTGATGCCAATGATCTATCTGAAAGGGAAAAATATTTAAATGTCATCATCTAATTTCAATAGTCCGTAAAAATTTTGTAATGTATTGTCAGTCAATTGTTTAAATTTGATATGCCCGTGGTGTTAATAGATTGTTTTTCAATATGATGCAATTTGTCTAACATCTAAAAATCTAACGATCTATTGTAATTTTCTAACCTTTAAAAAACTACCAACCTACCGACCTAATGACCTAACAACCTAATGACCTAATACCCCAACATCTAAACTAAACCAAACAACAATGAAACTGAATTTAATTACCGCCGTTGCACTTACGACCCTGATGTCGGCTTGTGGCAATGGCAGGAGTGCTCATCCGGATGATGGGTCTCTTAAAAATAATCCATTAATGAAAGAAAGTACATTACCTTATCAGGCTCCTGATTTCAGTAAGATTGAGGATAGCCATTTTAAACCGGCTATTGAAGAGGGCATAAAGGAACAAATGTCCCAGATTGAGGCAATTGCCAACAGCACGGAAGCCGCAACATTTGAGAATACTCTTGTGGCACTTGAGAAGAGTGGTCAGACCCTCGACAGAGTTTATGCTGTTTTCAGTATGCTGACCGGTGCCAATACCAACCCCGAATTACAGGCGGTTGAAGAGGAGATGGCACCAAAAATGGCCGGACTTGGCAATGCCATTTATTTAAATGATAAGTTGTTTGAGCGTGTGAAGACCATTTTTAACCAGTTGGATGATCTGAACCTGGATGCTGAGTCGCACCGTTTGGTTGAGTATTTCTACCAGAGGTTCGAACTGGCCGGGGCTAACCTTGCGGGTGACGACAAGGATAAGATGCGCAATCTCAACGAGGAGTTGGCATTGCTCAGCGCTCAGTATTCCAATCGTTTACTGGCTGCTGCAAAGGCCGGTGCTCTGAAGGTTGAAGACAAATCCATGCTGGCGGGCTTATCTGATTCTGAAATAGAGTCTATGAAGCAGGAGATAGACGGCAAAACAGTGTATATGCTGCCTTTGCACAATACCACTCAACAACCACTGTTGGCATCATTGGAAAATCGTGAAATCCGTCGCCGGCTTTTTGAAAATTCGTTGAATCGTGCAAGGCGAGGGGACGATAACGATACCCGTGACATTATTAAACGAATGGCTTTGATCAGGGCTGAACAGGCACAGCTGTTGGGTTTCAAAAACTATGCTGAATGGAATTTGAAGGACCAGATGGCTAAAATTCCTGAGGCGGCCAATAAATTTATGTCCGATCTGGTACCCCCAACCATCGAAAATGTAAAGCAGGAGGCTGCCGAAATTCAGAAGGTGATTGATCAGCAGGGTGGGAACTTTAAACTGGAACCCTGGGACTGGAATTATTATGCCGAAATGGTGCGTAAAGCCAAATACGACCTGGATGAAAGCGAGATCAAGCCATATTTTGAGATGAACAGGGTGTTGGAAGATGGTGTGTTTTATACTGCCACAAAACTTTATGGCATCACATTTAAGGAACGGAACGACATTCCGGTGTACAGTGATGATATGCGCGTGTTCGAACTTTTTAATGAAGATGGCAGTGCCATTGGTTTGTTTTACACCGATTTCTATAAACGCGACAACAAATCGGGCGGTGCCTGGATGAGCGAAATTGTAGGACAGTCGAAGTTACTGAATAATAAGCCGGTCATTTACAATGTTTGTAATTTTTCCAAACCGGCTGCAGGCGAGCCTGCGCTCATCAGTTATGATGACGTCACCACCATGTTTCATGAGTTTGGACATGCCTTGCACGGCTTGTTGTCCGATCAGACCTATCCCAGTCTGGCAGGTACCAATGTGGCCCGCGATTTTGTGGAATTGCCATCACAAATCAATGAGCACTGGGCCCTTTATCCTGAAGTGTTCAACAATTATGCGGTACATTACAAAACAGGTGAGCGCATGCCTCAGGAGTTGGTAGATAAGGTTGTTAAAGCTTCCAGATTTAATCAGGGGTATGCTTTGGCAGAAGTGCTGGCTGCAGCAGGACTCGATATGCAATGGCACACCATCGGTGCCGGGGAGAAGATTGACGATGTGGATGCCTTTGAGAAGCAGGCCCTCGAAAACATAAATCTTCATTTGCAGCAGGTGCCGCCCCGTTACCGTTCAACCTATTTCATGCATCTGTGGGGACACGGATATGCCGCAAGTTATTACGCCTACCTTTGGGCTGAAATGCTCGATAATGATGCCTATGCCTGGTTTACCGAAAATGGAGGCATGACACGCGAAAACGGTCAGCGCTTCCGCGATATGATTTTGTCGCGGGGTAATTCAGACGATTTTAATAAGATGTTTGTGGAATTCAGGGGCAGCGAGCCCGATATTACACCGATGTTGAAACATCGTGGATTAATCAATTAATTGCATTACTTGGCGTAACTGCCGGAAATTTCCATTAAAATCAAACAGGGTTGTTGTTTTCAGCAATCCTGTTTTTTTGTTTTATCTTTAAACACAATAGTCCGTTAAAAAAAACTTAAACGCAGAGGCGCAGAGGCGCAAAGTTTTTTTATTATCATTGAGTTGTAGTTATTTGTTGGTGTTTTTCAAACATTTATTATCAGACACTTGAAAAAATTTCAGAGTTATGAAAAGAAAACTTGATAAGGCGACTCTTGATGCGATGAGTAAAAACCCTAATAACTGGAAAGGCGTTTTTTACGTCAGTCCGAAAGACCCAAGGTTAACTGTTCCTAAGTTATATCCTTCAATGGGCTGGACTTTAAATTTTGGCAGTCCTTATAGTTACGTACTTGTAGCCGCTGTTTTTTTAATCATTATTGCAACCCAATATTTTACATGATAAAAATCAACATGAAAACCCTGATTTCTATTGTTGCATTTACGGTCTTTTTATCCCAGGGATATGCACAAACCAGCCCTGATTCTACTTTTTCAGAATCAGAAATGATTTTAAACACTTCAACCGGAGATATTTCCGGAACAATTACGATTCCCGATAATGACGGAACAAAACCAGATGCAAAACTTCTAATCATCGAAAATATGAATCACGTATTGAAAGAATCTGATTCTGACATTCAGATGAACATGGCAACTTACAGCAATTCAAATTTACCATTAAAACCGGGTCTGACAGATGAAATAGTTAATTTCATAAAGAAATAAAAGACGATCTAATCGCCAAATCAATTGATTGCATTTATTTGATTGCATGTAATGGGTATAAACACAGTGGCGGTATGGCGGCCTTTGTGGATAATCCAACAGAAAGTTATCCATTAAAAAAACAAAATATTATGCATTTATTTTTCGACACCGAAACAACAGGTTTACCAAGGAACTGGAAAGCACCTGTAACCGATTTGAATAATTGGCCAAGAATGATTCAAATTGCCTGGATTTTATGCGATATGAATGGAAACAGAATTGAAGCGGATGATTACATTATTAAGCCTGAAAATTTTAAGATTCCAAAAGACGCATCAAGAGTACACGAAATTACAACCGAACGGGCTATCAGTGAAGGAGAAGACCTCGAGAACGTTTTAAATATATTTAATGCGCTAATTGAACGTTCTGATTTCATTGTTGCGCACAACATCAGTTTCGATGAGAAAATATTAGGAGCCGAACTATTAAGAAAGAAAATTCAAAGTAACTTCAATATAAAAAGGAAACTTTGCACTATGAAATCATCCACTGATTATTGTAGATTATCAGGTCCTTATGGATATAAATGGCCCAAATTATCAGAATTGCACATAAAATTATTCGGAAAAGATTTTGAAGAAGCGCATGATGCCTCAGTGGACATCAATGCAACAGAAAGATGCTTTTGGGAACTGAGAAGGATTGGGTTAATATAACGTGCAATTCCGACCAACAATTCATCGATACCCGACCATTTTACCCATTTAGAAACCCCGAATGGCGAATATGAAATGTTTACCCATAAAGGGAAAATGGAAAACATCAAACAAACTTTTCTGGAAATATATAAAGTCATTCTACCAAAATCCAATCTAAAAATTGAGGACCATACAAAAACAGGATTCATCCACTTCGAAAAATATGATTATCGGTTTCAATGGAACAGCCCGGCTTCGGTAATTGATATATATTTACCGCTGAAAACCAATTTTAAGTAGGGTTTGCTGGATAACCTATAAGAGTTTATGGTGATTCTAAAATTTAGTTTTCACTCGGAAGGGAATCTTGTTGATTTTTTTCTAATTGAAAGAATTCTTTTGTGGTTAAAGAAGATTCACTGTTCAAAGACGCGGTGGCATGTCCGTTTTCCGGGCCGGCGGATGGCG
>JBEPWN010000187.1:0-5677 GCA_041642395.1 Marinilabilia sp.
GGCCGATGAAGAAATCAACAATGGTTGAGATTACCAGCAGAAAGAAAAAATATCCACCCGCTTTGTAATAGAAGAATAAACTTGCCAGAAACAAAAAAGTAGTGCGCAATATTTTTTGTTTGTAAAACAAAGCATGGCCCAGAAGAACCAATCCGAAAAAGACCCAAAAAAGTGTAGAAGTGAACATAAAGGGATCTCCTTCTTGATATTCCAATATTTCGAGTGCTTTTTCCATAAGGGTTTAATCACTTTTCATATTCGAGAGAAGATCAATGCGAAGTAAATCGAGGGTTTTCCATATTTTGTTGCCCACGATGCCAGCACCTTTTTTACTGAAATGCATGTAATCGGACAACATCAATGGCGGATTCTGTTTTGACCAGTTGACAGCTCCTTCTTTACCGCCCATTGCTTTGTGCAGGTCGAAAAAGCCCATGTCGCAGGCAAGTGCTGCTGCCTTCTGTGCTTCAGAAATTAATTTGGCATGCGCGAGTGGTTCAACATTGCCTCCCTGGGAAGTGGCTGCAGCCTGCACGCCGATAACAAGAACAGGGACATCGGGCAAAATTTCCTGCAACAACTTCAGTTCACGGGTAAAATGAATCCGGTAAAAATTGTAATCATCGGTTTTTGTGGGCAAAATGTTTGTGCCAAATTGCATAATGATGAGTCCGATGTTTAAATGGTCCCCCGTTGCTTTCAGCATCTTTCGGTCGGCCAGGCGGATGCCCGGCCACGGACGTCCCCGCAGGGAAATATTATCAACGGCCACGCCACTATTCCCATCGAGGGTAATTCCATGAAAGAGAGGGCTTGGCGAAGCGTAAATATTAAATATTATTTTTTCCGGGGCTTGGGAATAAAGGGCTTTTAATATTTGTAAGGTATCTGATGATCTATAAACTGTGTCGTCTATGATACGAGTATTTTCAGAAATGCGTATCCTCGTTGAGGATGCTTTTGGAGTCATTAAAAGCCTCACTTTTCTGTAATTACGCAGTCGTGGTGGATTCGAGGATATCTGAGTAATGGAAATGCTTCCTTCCTTATCCGAAAACCATGCCGCTTTCCCTGAAAAACCAAAATCGATTTTGCCGGGAAAACTTTCTTCCCGGTAGCTGTATTCAAGATTCCAGTTGCCCTTGTTTGTTAAACGCACATTTGCACTAACATGCAATGGATCGAAAGGCATGATATATCCTGGCCCTGTTCCACCATATAAATCTTGAAAATGACTGCGCAAAACATCGGTGATGCGGTCGGCCTCAATTTGTGAGTCACCCAGATGAAGAACACGTATTACTTTTTCGTTTTGGTGCGCCTGATCTGATTTTTGACAGAATGTTCTAAAGCGATTTTGAAAACCGGAAGGCGCTGTAAGGACGGAGTCGGCCACATATTTGGTTTCCACAGCGCGCAGATCTTTTTTTTGCGAAGTGTCAGGAATTATGATTTCCGAAGAGTCTTCCGGTGAAATGGTTTCGTCCGGAGATATTTCCAGGGCAAACATCGAATCTTCGGTAGAAACAGAAACCTCGGGGATGAGAGAAATGTCTGCACGATCAAACAACTGGTCGAGTAATACAACCATGAGGATTACGAGAACAAAATATAGAAATATTTTTATCGGACGTATCATCCGTGATTTCTTAGGATATGGTGATGGTCATTACGATTTTGGTTTAATTTTTAATTTTTGTCCGGGTTTTATGCGTTGAGCATTTCTGATGTTGTTTAAACGCAGAATGTCGGAATCGCTGACCCCAGGATATTCCCTGGCAATAGACCAGACACTGTCACCGCTGTTGACCGTGTGATAGATAAAATCTCCGTCGCTGCCTGAATCAGCAAGTTGTTTGTTTGCAGACGTGGAAAAACCACCTCTTGTTTTTGCTATTTGTTGATAGTGGGGCACTTTGTCTTTGTCAACATAAATAACAAGTTTTTGTCCTACACGAATGATGTTCCGGCGGATACTGTTCCAGTAGCGTAAATCTGAGGTATAAACATCGAACCAGTCGGCAATAAGGCCAACGACATCACCCGATTGCACGGTATAGATGATTTTTTCTTTTCCCGGAGGGGGGGATGACGAATGTGCCGATGTGTTACCGGGCGTCACAACAAGTTGGTTTTTTGGGAAATATTTTTCCCTTTTGTAGTTGTATATTGAATCTTCAAGTGACGCAAACACGGTAGATTTGTCGAAAGCGAGTCTCAGAGGATAACTCTCTTTTTGAGCTGGAATAACATCACGACGATACTGTGGATTCAGGTGTCTGATCATTTCAATGGGAAGTTGCAGGATATCCGCTGCCTGAGAGAAGTGTAAAGGCTGAGATATCATGATGGTATCGGTTGCCAAAGGTAACTTTACCGGTTTGGAATGCAGGTTATGTTCCTGGTGATATGTGAATGTGTAGGCTGCTGCTATGAATGCGGGAACATATCCTCTGGTTTCGCGTGGCAGTAAATAGAAAATTTCCCAGAAGTTTCGTTTTCCTCCACTGCGGCGGATGGCCTTATTTACATTGCCGGGTCCACAGTTGTAGGCCGCAATAACCAATTGCCAGTCGCCATATATATTGTAGAGATCGCTTAAAAAACTGACTGCTGCCTGAGTTGATTTATGGGGGTCGCGACGCTCATCCACATACGAATTAATAGTAAGGCCGTATTGTTTGCCGGTGTAATACATAAATTGCCAGATTCCGGATGCTCCTGCACGGGAAAAGGCTTGTGGGTTAAGTGCAGACTCAATGATGGGCAGGAACTTTAATTCAAGAGGCAGACCTTGAGCGTCAAGAGCTTCTTCAAACATCGGGAAATAATATTCCGAAAGGCCAAGCATTGTTTCAACCTGATCTCTGCGTTTGTTGGTATAGAGGTTGATATATGCTTTTACATGACTGTTATACGATAGTTTAAATGGAGATACGATGTCATTCAATCGTTGAATATATACTGAATCCGGCAGTTGATGTGCAGAGTAGATAAAATCATCGTAGATCGTATCCACTACCAGTCCGGCAGAGCGTGTGTGCATATACCACATATTGACAAGGCTGTCCAGCGATTGAGCAAAACCATCAATTTCCAAGGGTATTTCTTCTGGTAAGGGATTATCACTCATTACAGCCTGGGCATTTGTTTTTTTAGAAGTTGCTGTAATTAATATTATAAATAAAATGCTGAGGCGGAGATTTGACAATACTTTCATTTTTGCGATTAATATTTTGATTTAAAGGGATCTGTAAAAATTATATTTTGGCTTATGATCAGGAAATGGCCCATCCTGTCTTTGACTGTATCTTATAACGTTGCTTTTAAAGGAATGTTGCAGCTTTTCTTTTCAGAACTTAAAAGATAACCGGATTCCCATTGGATTTCCTGATATGGGATCGGGGTCAAGCATTACCGGACGAACGTCCATCGAAAGGTCGTCACTCACATCGAAATTGTAGAAATGTGCATCTACCGACGCATCCATCATATTCAGTACGTAGATGGCTACCATTCCAATATAACTTAAATCTCTGTATCGTTTATAGTATTCACGTTTGTTCTCCAGGGCCTGTTCAAACCAATCGGCGTAAGTAGTTTCAACCTCTTCCAGCGTAAGTGTGGGAGGAATAACATGTTCGTAGGATTTATTTCCCGGGTCGCGAATAAGAAAATCACGGTAGGCATTTTTATATTTAATGTAGTTGGTTGAGTTAAAATGCAATCCGTAAGCCATTCCTCCTATACCTGCATAGAGAAGCGGAATTTTCCAGTATTTCTTGTTGTATGCCTGCCCCAGACCAGGGAGAATGGCTGAATAAAAAGTCGCTTTATGGGGTGAATGGACTTTTTCATCTTTGTTGCGAAAAGCTTCTTCTATTGTGGTTTCATTTCCTTCTATGGCAACGGAATCACTTGTGTTGTTTTGCTGCGCCTGCAGGCTATTGCTTACTATTCCTAGCGTCAGTATAATTACCGCAAGTCCTTTGAGTATTGCAGGCCATCTCCACAGCACGTGATCCATCTTTTCCCTTTAGTTTATTTGGTTTTGGCTTTGTCCAGTTCATTGACGATTTTTTCTAATTCCTCGTCCGACTGAAATGGAATCACAATTTTACCCTTGCCATTGTTGCCACGCGAAAACTGAATATTGGTTTTAAAAAAATTGGACAGCTGTTGTCTTAGTTGTTCATATTCAGTAGGCAGTCCGTCAGTTTTTTTCTGTGTTTTTTTCTTTTCCTCGCCCTGCGAAATTTCGCGCACCATATCTTCCACCTTACGGACACTCAAATCATTCTTCACTGTCTGAGTAAAGATCTTCAGGCGTGCCTTTTGGTCGTCAATGTTGATAAGTGCTCTTGCATGCCCCATGGTAATTTGTTTTTCGCGTAGGCCAAGTTGAATTTCAGCAGGGAGACGCAATAAACGAAGATAATTTGAAATAGTCGAACGTTTTTTTCCAACCCGGTCAGACATGCTTTCCTGGGTGAGTTTGCATTCTTCTATCAATCGCTGGTAACTAATGGCTACTTCGATGGGGTCAAGATCTTCTCGTTGAATATTTTCCACCAATGCCATTTCGAGCATGGTGTCGTCTTCGGCTATGCGAATATATGCCGGAACCTTTTTGAGACCGGCAATTTTGGCAGCTCTGAACCGACGTTCGCCGGCTATTAATTGAAACTTATCGGCTGCTTTGCGCACTGTTAGCGGCTGGATGATACCAATTTCGCGAATTGATGCTGCCAACTCATTTAGTTTTTCTTCATCGAAGCGTGAGCGGGGCTGCCAGGGGTTTCCTTCAATGTGGTCAATGGAAATTTCGTTGATCGAAGCTTCGGGTTTCGCGGGTCTTCCCTGCGAATAATCTTCCGAATTGTCTATCAATGCTCCAAGCCCTCGTCCCAATGCGTTTTTTCTTGCCATTTTTTCTCCTGTATGTGCTAAATTATTTGGCGACTTTATCTTTGTTGTCGATTTTGGTCATATTGTTGTTCTGTAGTAGTTCTCTTGCCATATTCAAATAGTTCATGGCCCCTTTCGATGATGCATCGTACATCACTACAGCTTTGCCGTAACTAGGTGCTTCACTTAGTTTAATGTTACGGGTAATAAGGGTTTTGAATACCATATCCTGAAAATGTTTCTGAACTTCTTCCACCACTTGATTGGATAAGCGCAGACGGGAGTCGTACATGGTGAGCAAAAATCCTTCAATCTCAAGATCAGGATTGAGACGATTCTGAATTATTTTTATTGTGTTCAGAAGTTTGCCCAGACCTTCCAGAGCAAAATATTCGCATTGTACCGGAATGATAACCGAATCGGCTGCAGTGAGGGCATTGACGGTGATCAGTCCCAATGAAGGTGAGCAATCGATCAATACAAAATCGAAATCATCTTTTACTTTGTTGATGACTCCCTTCAACACCTTTTCCCGGTCGGGCATGTTAAGCATTTCAATTTCGGCACCTACCAGATCGATGTGAGAGGGAAGTAGATATAAATGTTCTATTTCACCTTTCTGGATGGCTGTTTTTGGATCGGCGCCATCTACAATACATTCGTAGATGCTTGTTTCCACTTCGCGCAGATCGTAGCCGAGACCGGATGTCGCATTGGCCTGGGGATCAGCATCAATCACCAATACACTATATTCCAGTACTGCAAGACT
>JBEPWN010000188.1:0-5652 GCA_041642395.1 Marinilabilia sp.
TGAAGCTACGGATTCTGAGAGACACAAAGACGCAAAGTTTTTATTATCAAAGAGTTGAAGTAATTCATTGTTATTTTTCAAACCATTTATTATTAGGCACTTGCAAAAGTTTAACGGAGTATTGTATCTTTGGACACAAACAAAATATATTGGCACGAATAATCATTACCACCTCCAACAATCTGGTTTTTGATAACCGGATACATAAAGTTTCTGTCAGCCTGATTAAAATGGGTTTTGAAGTTTTGCAGACCGGACGCAATTTTCCTCTAATGGAAAAGAAACCACAGCAGCCGGGTCGGTCCATCTTATTTAGTCTTCCTTTCAATAAAGGACCATTATTTTATTTTTCACTGAATTTATACACTTTCGTCTTTCTGATCCTTCATCGTTTTGAAATGCTGTGGGCCGTTGATATGGATACTCTACCGGCATGCCGGCTTGCAGGATTTTTTAAACGAAAACCTGTAATCTTTGACAGTCATGAATTTTTTTCTGAATCGCCCGAAATACAACACAAAAAAACAGTCAAGAAAACATGGATCTTTCTGGAAAAAGCACTGATTCCAGGCTGTAAAATGCGTTTTACAGTATCGCCCGGGCTGGTGAACCTATACAAAACACGCTACAATAGTGACTTTAATCTGTTGCGAAATTTGCCCCTTAAAAATCTAACACCAAAAACACCGGTTCTCAAAAACGAAAATCCGATAATCTTGTATCAGGGATCACTAAACATGGGGCGAGGTATTGCCGAAACCATTCGTGCCATGAAATACTTGCCCGGTTACAGGTTTGTGATCGTGGGCAGAGGAGATTGTACTAAAGAGCTTAAAAAAATTACAGGGGATCTGGAATTGGAAGATCAGGTGGAATTCGCAGGTGCTGTGCCATTCGAGGAATTGCCTAAATATCACGAAAATGCCGTTGCAGGGATGTGTCTTCTGGAGAATATGGGACTAAATTATTATCATTCGCTGCCTAACCGCATTTTTGATTATATGCAGGCCGGGATACCTGTTATAACATCCAATTTTCCTGAAATTTCGAGCATTGTAACAACACATAATACCGGATTACTTTTAGACAATATGAATCCCGAAAACATTGCATCAGCAATAAAAAAGGCATGCGAAAACATTGAAGTTCGCAAAAAATGGCAGCAAACCATACCGGCCGCCGCTCAAATATTTATATGGGAAAAAGAAGAAAAAGTGATGCTGCAAATTAAACAATTACAAAATCAGGAATAGATTGTAATTACCAATTGCCGGGGGCCACCGTAATTACGAAATTCACACAAATATATACCCTGCCACATTCCTAATGCCAGGCGGTTTTTTGAAACAGGAATTGTAAGAGAAGCCCCCAAAATAGAACTTTTGGCATGGGCCGGCATATCATCGGATCCCTCAAGTGTATGGGTGTAGTCGGGATCGTTTTCGCGAATAAGCTTATTAAAGATGGTCTCAAAATCGTCTCTAACTGAAGGATCGGCGTTCTCATTAAGAGATAAAGCCGCTGAAGTATGCTGTAAAAAAAGATTGACCAGAGCCTGTTCAGGCAATTCCGGCAGTTCAGAAGTAATATAACTGGTTACGAGATGAAAACCTCTTCCCAGTTCAGGCAATGTTATTTTTACTTGTTGGATCATTTTCCCAAGATTTAAATTCGCAAATCAGACGATTGCCATACATCGGGATTAACCACCGGTAATCCACGCATGCCCTGAAAAAAATCCTGAATGATTCCTGCTACCTGCCGGCTCATTATTTCACGCGTCTCGCGGGTACCACTACCCACATGCGGTACAACAACAACATTCGACATCTTAAGCAATTCATCAGGGACAGTTGGTTCATTATCATATACATCAAGGGCAGCCCCTGCAATTTCCCGTTTTCTGAGAGTTTCAATCAATGCTTTCTGATCCAGAACCTGCCCACGAGCAGTATTTATCAAAAAAGCAGAAGATTTCATAAGCATGAGTTCAGACATGCCGATCATTCGATGTGTCTCTTGAGTAAGAGGAACGTTTAAAGAAACAAAATCAGCATTTCGCAACAGATTTTCGAGATCTGTATATTTGGACTCAAACTTTTCCTCGGTGGCAGCATCCAGCTTATTGCGATTGTGATAGATTATTTTCATACCAAAAGCCAATGCTTTTCTGGCAAGGGATCGGCCAATGGCACCCATACCAATAATACCAAGGGTTTTTCCGCTCAGAGTAGTGCCAAGATTATTGAGTACTCCCCAATCTTTAATTTCCCCTTTTCGAAGTCCTCGGTCAAATTCCGAAATACGACGAGCCACATCTATGATTAAGCCCATAGCTAATTCGGCAGTGGGTTCGGTGACAGCATCAGGAGTATTGGTTACGACAATACCTTTACCAGTGGCTACAGGAATATCAATATTATCAACTCCTGCACCATAGTTGGCAATCATTTTGAGCCGGGGAGCAGATTCAATCAATTCAGCATCGAAAGGAACTCCAAAAACAGTAACAGCAACATCACAATCAGAAAGATATGACATCAAATCATCTCTTGAGAAAACAGTTGACTCAGGCCATATCAATTCATAGTCATTTTTCAGAACCTCAAACGGGCGAGCTGGAAGTTGATGGGTAACCAATATTTTTTGTTTCATTTCATGCTGAATATATGAAAATATGTCAAAGCATTATTCCACTTTGACAAGGAACAATTTGAAGTGGACACAACAGCATTAACCAATAAGAAAAACAAAAAGTTCTTCAGGTTAACATTAAAAAGTCCTTCAATTATTTAATCGGCTTTACTTTTACCGCTACAGGTCCTTTCTGACCCATTTCAACTTCAAAACTCACCAGGTTTCCTTCTTTCACATCTTCAAGAACATTATTGACATGGAAAAACACACCTTCTTTTGTTTCGGAGTCTCTGATAAAACCATACCCTTTGGATTCAAAATATGAATTAACAGTTCCTTTTCTTACAGGATCTTCCTCTTCCTCACTCCTTCTGGGGACACTGATCACGATATCTTCAAGTTCAATGTCTTCTTTTTTCTTCGTCGGATCGGGAGGGGTTGAAGACAGCATACCATTTTCATCAACATATGCCATCATGTCGTCCAGATTGCTTTTCTTATCTCCTCCGTCTTTCCGGGAAAGGCGCTTCTGTTCCTTTTCTTTTCTCTTTTTTTCTTTTTTACTTCTTACTTCTTTTTTGTTGAAAGTCTCTTGTGATCGACCCATAAATTTAATTTTTTAGTTAAAAATCCAGAATTATTATATATTTCAAAATAGCAAAAAATCAATGATTTGGCAAAAATCTTCGGCTATTTATATAAAAAGCTTGTTAATCCCGCGAATTTGGGCGGGTACGGACTTGTTTTTTGCGATTGCCCGATGGCCTGTTTGACTGAAACTGCTTTTTATATACAGTTTTATTTGCAATTTCCGTACCAGCGTTTCCTTGTTCTTCCGGCAAAAACGGATGTCCGGAAACAACAGGAATTTTCTGGTTAATGAGCCTTTGAATGTCCTTCAGATATGGTTTTTCTTCAACATCGCAAAATGACAGTGCTGCACCGGCTGCATTGGCTCGACCTGTTCGTCCTATACGGTGAATATATGTTTCCGGAATATTGGGAAGATCATAATTGATCACCAGTGAAAGCTCAGAAACATCAATTCCTCTGGCAGCAATATCGGTAGCCACAAGAACATTGGTTTGTCCGTTTTTGAAATTACCAAGTGCCTTCTGACGAGCACCCTGCGATTTATTGCCATGAATGGCCAGAGCCTCAATCCCGGCTTTCCCCAACATCCTTACAATTTTGTCGGCACCATGTTTGGTACGCGAAAAAACAAGGGTTGAATTCACCGGATCTTTCTCCATCAGGTGTACCAACAATTTTGGTTTGCTGCGTTTATCAACAAAGTAAAGTGACTGTTCAACCTTTTCAGCTGTGTTTTGCTCTGGTTTTACGCTCACTTTTTCGGGATCGCCCAGAATTTTTCGGGACAACGTCACAATTTCAGGCGCCATGGTTGCAGAAAAGAACAACGATTGCCGTTTTGAGGGCAACTTCTGGATGATCTTTTTCACATCATGAATAAAACCCATGTCCAGCATCCTATCCGCTTCATCCAACACAAAATACTCCACATCCCGCAATGAAATAAATCCCTGATTCATCAGGTCCAGCAATCTTCCGGGTGTTGCCACAAGCACATCAATACCCCTTCTCAAGGCTTGTGTTTGTGCACCTTGCTTGACTCCCCCGAAAATCACGGTATTTCTGACACCGGTATATTTTCCATAATTGGTCAAACTTTCATCGATCTGAATAGCCAGTTCTCTGGTGGGTGTAACAATCAGCGCTCTGATTTTCCGTTGTTTGCGGTTTTCAGATGCATTGAGATACATATATTGAAGTATCGGAATAGCAAAAGCCGCAGTTTTTCCGGTGCCTGTCTGGGCACATCCTAATAAGTCTTTACCGCGCAATAAAATTGGAATAGATTGTTCCTGAATTGGGGTAGGTTGTGTATAGCCGCTTTCTGTAAGTGATTTCAGAATGGGGTCTATAATTTCTAATTCTTTGAATGTCATGTAATATTATTAAAACGACAAAGATATTAGAATTATTTGGATTATTTCATTAATCACAACGGCATTCCAAAATACTTAAATGCTTCATATACCAAAAAGGCAGGCCAGAAAATGGCTTTAACAAATCCCAGCACGCCCATCCAGAAGGTAGTGGCCTGAGATATAAAATAAACAGCCGCGCCAATAAGTCCAAGTCCGTAAACGGCATTCCCCGAATGGGAATTGCATGTGGTATTATCTTTCATTGTTACAAAATTTAATTAGGAGCTGCTGAAAAAGTCAGCAGCCCAATTTTTGATTCATTTATTGATGTTCTTTTTGGCATTGCCCCAAAAAGAACCAAAAAGGTCTAGTCCGATTTAACCTATCTCCCCGCGAAAGCCAAAATTTCCGACCATTGCGCAAGCCCTTAAAAGTCAACCATTTTGGCTTCCCGCCATCCGCCGGCCCGGAAATCGGACTGGCCACCGCGTCTTTAAATTGTGAATCTTTTTTAATCGCAAATGAATTATTTCAAATAGAAACATGGTAACAATTTTTCTTCCCGAGTGCAGACTTAAATTTAAGAGTTGCTTTAAAACCCTTGCACTTTAAAGAATACAATTCACTTTAATTATAAACCATTATGGGTTATTCAGCAAGCTCGAATTAAACTGCGTTATTCTAATAATTTTCAACCTTTTCTGCAAAATGTGGATCTTCTAATAATATTTTATGCTGTATTTCCGCCATAAAAAGAACATTTAAAACCATATAAACAAACCCAAGATAAAAGAGACTAAAAGAGTTCTGATTTTCGGTTAAATGTAACATTTATGAATCGACAGATTGCGTGCCTTTTTTCGAATAAAACTCTCAGGACTGAGTTTTACTATTTTTGATGATGATTTCTTGTTCTTCTTCTTACTCATGAAAAAATTTATTTCAATTCGTTTTTTTGTAATTCCAGACAGCAAGCATAACTAAAGATACCGAAAGAATTAAAATTCCCAAAGTTTGACGCCACAAATCAATAAAACCAGCTCCTTTGAGTAATATGCTGCGT
>JBEPWN010000189.1:0-5650 GCA_041642395.1 Marinilabilia sp.
CGGCATTAAGCTCCTCCTTCCGGGCCAGTAGATCGTAATAGATCTTACCACTGCATAAAACGACTCTTTTTACCGAATCGGGATCATTTTTTTCATCATCAATTACTTCATTAAATTTTCCATTAGCCAACGCGTCCAACTTAGAAACACATTTGGGATGCCTCAAAAGACTTTTGGGGGTAAAAACAATCAACGGAACTCTGAAATCCCATTTCAACTGACGCCGGAGTGCATGAAAAAAATTTGCCGGCGTAGAGCAATTCAATATCTGCATATTATTTCCGGCCGCTTGATTAAGAAATCGTTCTATACGTGCACTGGAATGTTCGGGCCCCTGTCCTTCGAAACCATGAGGTAACAGCAAAACCAACCCATTCATCAGCCCCCATTTTTCCTCGGCCGAACTGATAAACTGGTCAATGATAACCTGTCCCACATTAAAGAAATCACCAAACTGAGCTTCCCATACAGTCAAGCCGTTGGGAGCACCAAGAGCAAATCCATATTCAAATCCAAGCACTCCATACTCGTTAAGAGGTGAATTGTATATATTAAATGACGGCTGATCAGGATCAATATGCTGGAGAGGAAAATAAGATTCATCCCTGTCTTCAAGAGTAAATCCGGCATGCCGGTGAGCAAAAGTACCCCGCACTGAATCCTGTCCGCTAATTCGCACCGGATGTCCCTCCGAAATAAGTGATGCGTAAGCCAGTAATTCACCCATGGCCCAGTCAAGACGATCTTCATCAACCATTTTATGTCGATCGGCCACCAGTTTTTCAAGTTTTCGAAAGAATTTTTTATCGGAAGGTAAAGTATTGATCTTATCAGCAAGTTCGATCAAAACATTACGATCAATTCCGGTTTGAGGAGATTTCTCAAAATCTTTGTCTTCCACATGCCTGTAATCACTCCACAGATCTTTCAGAAAAGGTGAAATGTGAACAATGTCGGTTTTCCGGGAAGCATCCAGTTCCTTCTCCAAAAAACTGTTGAATTCACTCTGCATTTTTGAAATATCCTTTTTACCCAGAACCTTCTCCTCCATCAATTTTGTATTATAAATAGCAGCAGTATCGGGATGCGAGGCAATACCCTTGTATAGAGTTGGTTGAGTAAAACGTGGTTCATCGCCTTCGTTATGACCATGCTTCCTGTAAGAAAGGATATCAATAAAAACATCAGCATGAAATTTATGCCGGTACTCCACAGCAAGTTCCAAAGCATAAACAATTGCTTCGGCATCATCACCGTTCACATGGAACACGGGACTCCGGGTTACCTTTCCCACGTCGGTAGAATAAGTACTGGACCGGGCATCAAGATAATTGGTGGTAAAGCCTACCTGGTTGTTGATCACGATATGGATGGTTCCGCCTGTAGTGTAACCATTGAGCCGGGCCATTTGCACTACCTCATAAACAACACCTTGTCCGGCAATGGCTGCATCACCATGAATGATCACAGGTATAATTTTATTGAAATCAGAACCATAGGCCTGCTCGGCACGCGAACGGGTGAGTCCTTCAACCACCGGTGTAACAGCCTCCAAATGAGAAGGATTTGGCAACAAATTAACTTTTACCGGGTTGCCTGAGAGGGTATCAATATGATTATCGTAACCCAGGTGATATTTTACATCACCCAACGAAATACTATCATCATACTGATCACCATTGAATTCATTGAAGATAGCATGGGCCGGTTTTTTCAATATGTTTCTTAAAACATTGAGTCGCCCACGGTGCGACATACCTATCATCACTTCACAGATGCCCAGGCCGGCTCCTTTTTCTATAATGGCATCCAGTCCCGGAATCAACACTTCACAACCCTCAAGGGAAAAACGTTTCTGTCCTGTAAATTTTTTATGAATAAAACTCTCAAAACCAACCGCTTCATTAAGACGATGGAAAATACGCATCTTTTTTTCGTTGTCGAATGAAGGAACATTTCGAATCTCTTCCATTCTCTTTTTTAACCAGGAAATCATTTCAGGATGACGAATATAGAGATACTCAACCCCCACCGATCCACAATAAGTCTGGCGAAGATGGTCTATAATATCCCGAAGGCGTACCGGACCAAGACTAATGTCGTTTCCTGCCTGAAAAACAGTATCCAGATCGTTCCGGGAAAGCCCGAAATTTTCAATATCCAGAGTAGGAAAATATTTGCGTCGGGAGCGCACCGGGTTGGTCGCAGTAAAAAGATGCCCACGCTGCCGGTAACTATGGATCAGATTAATTACCTTAAATTCCTTTTCTACGATTTCGGGAGAAGGAGCATTAAAATTCCTGAGGCCAAAATCCACCCCTCTGAAAAAATTACGCAAACTCGCATCCACCGATTCCGGATCTTTCCTGTAATCTTCATAAAGTTTTTCAATAGCATCAATGTCACTGTTTCCGACAAACGAAAATGGGTCCATAACTTATTATTCAATGGCTGTTAATATGTTTTACCCAAGTTGAGTGATTCGGCTCAACCTGGGGATAAAAATTACAAATTTTACATATCCTAAAATTACCCGACACACAGGAAAAAATTTACCTTTGGAAAAAATAAAATACAAACATGCGTTTTTTTCTTGAACAACTGGCCGAATATCACCTTCAAAAGTATTTAACAGATATTTCAGAGTTTTGTTTTGTTTTTCCCAGCCGCCGGGCAGGTGTTTTTTTTCGTCAGTATCTGAACGATCAAACCCCAAAACCCATTTTCTCACCGGAAATATTGACCATTAATGATTTCTTCGGGAAGCTTGAACCACTACCGGTCAGTGACAACATCAGCCTGGTATTTAAACTTTACGAATCGTACAGGGAAATCATCAATAAGGACATCTCACTGGACGACTTTATTCCATGGGGTGAAATGTGCCTGGCCGACTTTGACGACATTGACAAATATCTGGCCGATCCGCATCAGGTTTTCAGAAATCTGGCCGACCAAAAAGCACTTGAAGATGATTTCAGTCATTTGGATGAAGATCAGATTGCAGCCATCCGGACATTCTGGAGCACCTTTGATCCTGAGCGTCTTTCTCAGCTTCAGCAAACATTTCTGAATATGTGGGAAAAAATGCCGGTGCTGTATGACCACTTCAACCAAAGACTCAAAAACGACAACGAAACATATGAAGGCAAATTATTCGGAAAAGTGGCCTGCAAAATTAAAGAACACACCCTCGGAAAAGTTCCTTACAAACATGTGGTTTTTGCCGGGCTGAACGCACTAAGCAGTTGCGAAAAATTACTTCTCAATCATCTTAAAGTAAAAGGGATTGCCACCTTCTTCTGGGATTATCCTCAATGGATACTTGACAGTCCTGCACAACAAACCAAACAAGGGAATCTTCAGGGTGAACATGAAGCAGCAAGATTCATTAAACGAAATCTGATGGATTTTCCAATGCCTGATGATTGGAACAGTCCGCAATCCCCGGGGCCCGAAAAGATCACCATCGCCACAGCCGCCAATGATCTGGGACAAACCCAGATTGCTGCAAAATTCCTGAAAGAAAATAGATCTGAGCCATCTAACCTGGAAAATGACCAATCCTCAAATGCATCCCTGGTACGAACTGCTTTGGTTTTGGCCGATGAAACACTGATGCTGCCAGCCATTCATGCCATTCCCCAGGAGTGGGAAAAAATCAATGTCACCCTCGGATATCCTTTAAAAAACACTCCGGCGTATGGCCTTATGGAATCGCTCATGACCATGCAACGATCCATGCGGGAAACAAAGCAAGGAAAAACCTGGTTTTACCATCGTCACCTGCTGCCACTTTTACGTCATCAGTACATTGCAGTTATCCTGGGCGATTGGGGCCGCAAACTGGTAAAAGACCTCATTTCTGCCAACCAGGTTTTCATTGAAAAAGGACAGATCCCAGACCATAATCTAACCAACCAACTGCTTAAGAAAACCAATACATCCGGGGAACTGACCCATTATTTAAAAGAAGTACTTCAAACGGTCTTTCAACATTTATCAAGCCGCCCGGGCTCTTCACTGGAGCACGAATTCGTTTATCATCTCTATCTGATCATCAAGCGACTGGGTGAAATACTGGCCAACCAGCAGGAACAGATTAACGCCGAAACCTGGCACCGGTTGTTCAGAAAACTGGCAGATTTCCAGACCGTTCCTTTCAGGGGCGAACCCCTTAGCGGCTTACAGGTAATGGGTATTCTGGAAACCAGAGTTCTCGATTTCGACAACCTGATCGTGTTGAGCATGAATGAAGGAAAGTTTCCACATACCGCTCCACCCAATTCATTTATCCCCTACAATTTACGGAAAGGATTTGGCCTGCCAACCATCGACAATCAGGACTCAATATTCGCCTATTATTTTTACCGGCTTATTCACAGGGCCAGGAATGTAACCCTGGTATGGTCTTCATCGGATGCACGCAAGCAAGCCGGAGAAATGAGCCGGTTTCTGCAACAGCTTTATTATGAATATCCGGGGATCATACAAAACGATACCTATGTGCAAACCGCAGGGACCAAATCAGCTCCTGCAATACACTCGGAAAAAAACCAGGTTGTATTGGATCAACTGGATGCCTTTCTGGATGGAGGGAACCGTGCGCTCTCTCCCAGCGCCCTGAGCACCTACATTGAGTGCCCGCTTCGATTCTATTTCAAATACCTGGCAGGGGCCAAAGAACCCGACGATATTTCGGAAGAGCTGGATCCGCGGGTTTTCGGGAACTTGTTTCATCAAACAGTGGAAGCCTTGTATGATCCTTTCGTGGGCAAAGAAGTAATGCCCAAGGACATTGAACAAATATCCCAAACCGCAAACATCAGAAAAACACTTGAAATTATCTTTTCCAGAAATATTCCCTTCACCAGCCAGGATCAAAATATTTTTGCCGATCTGCAGGGTAAAAACAGTCTGGTATTCGAAGTGTTAATGCGATATCTGACAGGCTTTTTTGAAAGCGAAAAAGAGACAGCCCCGTTTACCATCAAAGGATTAGAGGCCAACATGCATATGATATTTGAAACCCCTGCGGGAAAACGCGTCAAAATAGGTGGTAATATTGACCGGCTGGATGAAAAAGAGGGAATTACAAGAGTGATAGACTATAAAACGGGCAAAGGTCTGAACCGTATAGCTGCCATTGAAGACCTTTTTGACACAAGCAAACATTCCGACATCAAAGCCGTTTTCCAGACCTTGCTGTATGGCTTGATGATATCAGACGAAAAAACTCCGAAAGAACTCATTCAGCCAGGTGTTGTATGGATGCGTAAACTATTTACCGAAACCGATACCTCATTGTATCTTCAGCCTGCCCGGCAGAAAAAAGAAACTTTAACACTGGCTCTTGTTGATGAGGATTACCGGAACGAATTGGGACGAATGCTTGATGAATTGTTTGATCATCGCATACCATTCCACCAAACAGAGCATGAAGAAAATTGTGGCTATTGCATTTATAAAGAGATTTGTCTGAAGTAGGAAAAAATAGGCTCTGCTGAAAAAGTCAGCAGCCTATTTTTTTTGATTTCCTTATTATTGTTCTTTTTGGCATTGCCCCAAAAATAACCAAAAAAGTCTAGTCCGTTTAAACCTATCAACCCGCGAAAACCAAAATTTTCAGCCATTGCGCAAGCCCTTGAAA
>JBEPWN010000190.1:0-5649 GCA_041642395.1 Marinilabilia sp.
CCAAAACGGTCGCGATAATCTTCTACTAAATTG
This sequence comes from Marinilabilia sp., assembly GCA_041642395.1. Taxonomy (GTDB): domain Bacteria; phylum Bacteroidota; class Bacteroidia; order Bacteroidales; family Marinilabiliaceae; genus Marinilabilia. Next base: position 34 of record JBEPWN010000190.1, read on the forward strand.
CGCTCAAACGTAACCCATTTTCCTGTTTTCTCTTCACCAGATTCAACAACAATAATTTGCTGATTACCAAAAAGTTTTGAACCGGTATCCCCTTTTGGTAGAGTAGTACTCCAAGTATAGCGGATTGACTTGGGCACTTTTTTGACCAACGCTATACGTCCCATTTCAAAAACCACATATATGCTTGCAACAGAATCGTTTAGATCACTCGATTTCTCATTTGCTTTTTCAGGCAGTTTATGTGCTCTCACCTTCCACGAGAGTATAGGGGTTTCGTAAAGGTTGATGTCATAAATATTTTCTTTGTCTTCGTTAATTAATGGAAACCCCATATGCTTGGCTCGAGTACCTTTGTAACGAAGGAATTTGTTTTCCCCTTCTTTCTGTATTTTATATTTATAAGTTTCCTGTTCCTCGATACTATGTTTGTATAATGGTTTATTGCCATCACGATCATACCAATCACCTGGTAAATCGCCCACCCAGTTATCTTCAAAATCTTCCAACAGGATTGCCCCACTTTCTAACTTTTTAATATCAGATTGTCCTAAAATTAAAGAATGAGGTATTGTAATTAGCAAAATTAACAATAGAACTCTCAAATAAATAAGTTTCAAAATCAAGAATTGGTTATTAAAATTAAATCTTATAACTACCTATAATGTTATTAAAACTCTAAAACCCAAAAGATATTATACCATCCCATTTAAAATACGTTGTGCTGAGATATCCCAATTAATTTCTGATAAAATTCGTTTCCTGCCAGCTTGTCCCATCTTCCGAGCCAAATCTGTATTTGTGATCAATTTCATAATAGCTGCTATGAGTTCTTCAAGATCATTTTCATCTACTAGTAACCCCGTTTCTCCGTCAACGATGGCATCAGGTATCCCTCCTGTTCTACTTCCAATAACGGGGGTTTCACAGGCATTAGCTTCTAAAAAAACAATTCCAAATCCTTCTACGTCCGGAGGATTATTTTTAGCAGGCATCACAAATACATCAGCTAAGCTGTAATAATACGGTAACTCTTGTTCTGAAATACGCCCCAAAAACTTAACATGGTCTTTCAATCCCAAATTGTTACATAATACCTTCAAACGACTAGTATCAGGCCCACTTCCACCAAGAAGGTAAACCACATTAGGATCCCGCTGAACAATTTTTTCCAATGCCTTAAGTACTGAATCCATTCCTTTTCTGGGAACTAAGCGACAGACAGAAAAAATAATTTTCTTATTTTCTACTTGGAGCTTTTTTGCTAATGTCTTAGTACTCTTAGGGGCAAAAAATAATGGGTCAGTCCCATTTTCAACTACTTGAATTTTATCTTTTTGAACCCCTTCTTTTGCAAGTAAATGGGAAGTGTACCGACTGACCGGGAAAAATCCATCTACTTGGGATAATAGTTTCCTCCTTAAGGTATGTAACTGTTTTGAAAAAAAGCCTCCCTGACCCGAAAAAGGTTCAATAAGCAGTTCTCTGGCATGAGCAGAAACAAATATTTTCTTGGGATATCCAATAAGTTTTTTGGTAATGATTGATGCAATAACGGTTTGCCACTGGGCATGTAATACAGTATCAAAACGCCCATTTCCAATCAAATTGAGTAACACTATGGGAGCAACAACTGGAAGTAAGCTGTCTTTGATAGAGACTCGAACAACTTCAAAAGGCATTTCGCTATCTGTGACCGATGCATGAGGATGTGAAGGGGCAACTACTCCAAATTTATTAACATTGTTTTGGAATCGTTTCGCCAATTCAAAAGAATACGTTTCAATCCCTCCTGTTTTCGGTGGAAAGTCTTGGGTTATAAGCAGTAAATTCATCGGAATTAATTTGCCGCAGTTTGTTTTTTTGATATGTCAAAAGTACATATATTTAGCCTGAAATTTTAACCATTCAAGAGCTTATTTTGGAGAGACAAACCTCACTCAAAAAATCAATCAAAATAACCCTTACCACATTAGTTATATATGGGTTGCTCGTTGCTACACACCTTGGAGAATTTTGGCCGTTTAGCATTTATCCGATGTTTTCTCAGGCTGGAAATCCATGGAAAAGAGCTATTGTACAGGATGTTAGTCAAGCAGAGATAGATTCGCTTTGGAAGGCAACTGATAAGAGTAGTCTTCCGGGCAGAACTGTTGCTCTAAATGAACTTAATGTTAATACGAATGATATTGCCAATTATCTATCTAAAACAGAGATTTGGTCCCCAAAAAAACAGTCAGGAGTGCGTAAGTTGTTGCAGAAAAAATTGAACCAAAGCAATTTATTAGTTTATCAGGCTAGAGGATCACTAAGCGAAAATGATGAACCTAAGGTAGAATTTATTCCCTACCTCTACCTTTCTGCAGATACTACACTATTAAATAAAAATTTAAGATCCGAGTAGACGTGAATTTTTGGAACAACATTTTCAAAACAGATAAAGAGCCCACAAAAGGAGAAGCTCTATTTTTTAAAATATTTGAGCTTTTTGTTATTGTATTTGTATTAAAATATGCCTGGCAATGGGGACCATATATTCAACAAATTGGGGAAGTCGTACTCCCCTTGGGTATTGCTCAATATATCGATGTTTCTTTTATGTTTGAGCATAATATTTCACTAATAAATGCCTTTCTTATCTCTCTTTTTGCAATCTTGGGTTTTCTTCGGATCTTACCTAAATATTCCTATCTCATTGCCTTAGCTCTTTTTCATTTGCACTATGTATCAAGGTTTTCATTGGGAGAAATATCACATGGGTCTAATTTTATTGGGATGAGCTTATTAGCTCTAGGTCTTGGCTTATTTTTCTTTGGCAAAAAGCCCGTTCAATACCGTCGATTTACGATGGGTTTTCTCTTTTTCTTTTTAGGCTTGGGCTATACTTCAGCGGCTGTGAGCAAGTTAATTGGAACTGGACTTACATGGCCTTCTGGAGAACACCTCTGGCTTTGGATTGCCGAACGCAGTGTCGACGTAGCTTCTGCTACGGGGCAGTTTTCTCCAAATATCATCCAAGAATGGATTATGGATTATCGATTTCTTGGTACCCTATCTCTTGTATTTGGCCTCCTAGCTGAACTTTTCGGCTTTCTCTTTTGGTTTGAAAAAACGCGACCTTACATTGCAACAGCTCTTATCATGATGCACTTTGGTGTATATTTTACAATGAGCATTATGTTTGATGTATATATCTATGAATTACTCATTATTGGCTTTCCTTGGGCTAAACTTCTTGACCAAAATCTGAATTTTGAAAAGAATCCACTCTTGAGCAAAGCCTATCAATGGAGTATCAAAATTTCGTAACTTTTATTTTGATGGTATAAATTTATTGTTTGGTTCAAGAATCATTTTATGCTCTTATTCCTTGTTTTTCTTAATGACCTCTCCTCGTAATGCTAAAAATGAATACAGGCCAAGGTTCATCAATTTAGTCAACACATTACTTGCCAATAATATACCAGCAATTCCTGCACCCGAAACATTCAAGAATTCAGATATCTCTAAACTGGCACCGATAAATAATAAATCTCTACTTGGTAGGAATGGTATGCGTGTAGAAATAATCTTAATACCCATATAAGTAAACCAAATATATAAAGGCACTTCAGGCATTACTACCATCCACTGAATAATTTCCACACTATAGACAAACAACAATCGAGCTAAGTGTATACCAAATATTTTGGATGCCATCCCCGAAGACATTGTGATAATATAATGCCTAAAGTAAATTAGTGAGGCTAATATTAACACAACAGCTATAGCACCATAATAAAAATACTCTCGTTTAACGTCGATAATCTGCTGCAAATTTAACTGGCTGACATACAAAAAGATAGATAGCAAAACCGCCGCAACCAGTGTAGAGGTAATTGAAGAAATAATATTATTGTCTTTAATTACTCCAAAAATGTATCCAGAAGACTCTTCAAGATTCTGTTTTGCCCAAACAAAAAAATAAGCCTCTCCCGAATAGCCCAATACATCGGCGTTATAGATTTTCTTCTGAATAAAAACTGGCAATCCCTTCTTAAAAGAAAAGTTGAGTGATGTGCCATATATGAACTGTTCAGACACCGGCAAAGCAAAATATAAGAATAGAAATAATATATAGAACCACGGTGTTACAGGTAAGGAATCCCAGACACGCTGCCATCCAATTTCAGTAAGCTGATAAATTAAATACCCAATGATTATTGCGACAAAAACATACTGTAGGGTTTTGGATATTCGTTTACCTGTTTTCGACTTCCAGAAAGTTAGCCATCTTTTTTTTAGCTTAGAAAAGTTCAATTTTCTGTCTGATAATATTTAGGTAAGTAAGATTTGACCCAATTAATTTAAATGGAAAGCGAATATACGGTGGGAAACTCAAAAGTTCATTAATAAATAATAATGAAATCCTATAGGCTGTTACAAAAATATTATGATAAATTTGTTAGCCTACGTTGACTATCACCTAAGACTGAATCCTGTTTTTTAATCAAGCGATTCCAGGTCCGCTCGGAAAATTCAAAAAACGGCTGTTTTTGATGATACCATCCAAAATGCAGGCAATATGGGGTAGTTTTTAAATAGTCGCCCTTTCCGGGTATCAGTGAAAATAAACCTACCAACAGCTTGCGAAGAAATTTACTCTTCAACCCCCTAAAACTGTACACAAACCGATCGCAGTAATATTTACAAACAACGTATTCAAAATCAGCATCGTGGGACGTTAAATCAGAAATATAGTCCAACTGAGGACTCGTATGCCCCTGTAGCCAGGGATAAACTGGCAAATCAAGTTTCGACATTGCCATTGCCATACTCCATTCACAGGATTCTTCACTCCTTCCCTGCTCAAGGGTACGGCTGCGAAAATGGGTCTCATCCTTGCGATCAAGCATCTTCTGTGCCATTTCACATACCTTTTTAGTCAAGCTATAATCCTGGGCATAAACCATCCCTGTTTGCACACGACTCAAATAGGTAAGTCCGAAATGATCTAATGTATGTTTTCGTCGACGGAATAAGATATCACCAACGATGCCAATATTTTTTGGTCCTCCAAAAAAGTTATCCGAAATTTGGGTACCGGTGATCGTAAAGGGATATGGTTCAAAAGATTGCCACAAACTTTCGGGTTCTTTACACCAAATAATATCACTGTCGAGAAAGATATTTTTCTCAAAAAACATGAATTCATGCAAGTGGTGTTTAAATCCCACTATCGAAGCATTTTCTTCGGGTATAATATGTATATGATCAAAAACCCCTGTAAGGCTGTGTTCCTCGAGAATATTTTTGTGTTTTTCTGTACAAGCCAGTGCCACTGGGCGATCTTCATCATAACGGCGCAACGACACCACCGAAGCCACAGCATGTTTTAAATAGCGCGGATGACCATAGGTAGCATAAATATATCCCTCGGGAGCCAATCGCTTTTTTTGTACTGATTTTAGCATATAAGTCGATTAATTTCGATACGAATATAATGGGATAATATCTCTTTACTAAACCTTAATTAGCAGCTCTCTTTCGAAGCGTTTTTAAAAGAGAATCATATCCTTTCTTACGGATGATATTCTGAAATTGCCGCTCATAAGACCCAGCTGTAGAGACATCATCAAT
>JBEPWN010000191.1:0-5639 GCA_041642395.1 Marinilabilia sp.
AAGAACTCTGCGGCATGGGGATGTTCCTCAATGCTCTTTTTGTTGCCGATGGCATAAATGTGTTCGTCGGTGGGGAAAATTCCATCCGGATCATCCAGGAAACGTACTTTGTGACGATTGAAAATCCAGTGGGGCTCCCAGCCGGTAACTACCACTTCTTTTCTTCTTTTTATGGAATCGGTCATCTGAAAGGTCATCTGGTCGTCTGAAAGAGAAAGCAATTCGTTCTCCAAATTATAATGTGCAATTGCTTCACTCGCGCTGGCCATTATTCCGGCTCCTACGTCAATTCCCAAAATAGGCATCGTGGTAGTTCTCAGATCGGGAATTGACTGCAGACTGCTGTAATGGGGCACAACAAGTCCTGTTTTTGGGTTTCTGAAAATGGTTCCCATGGTATCAATCTCTTCCTCATGCTGAGAGAAATATTGCCGGTGGGTATGAGGCAGCCATGCATCTGCAAAGAAATCGGCCTGGCCATTTGCCAGTTCGCTGTAAACCGATTCTACATCTGTTAGTTTTAATTCTACCTGGTATCCCATCTTCTCTTCAAGAACAGTGCTGGCCAGCATTGTGATGGCCACACTTTCGGTCCAATCGGTATAATTGAGTCTGACAGATCTTTGTTCTTCATCTTTCTGGCTTGGTTTTGAATAATTACACGACGAAAATAAGCCTGTTAGAACAAATACTGTCATAAATATTGATGTGATTCTTTGCGGTTTCATACATTAAACGGTTTTGTTGATAAAACAAAAATGCAGCTATCAGGCTTTTCGAACAAATAACGGTTAGTCGAAAATTGATTCAAGTATCCCCATGGACAATTTTTTGTCCTTAACAATAAGCACGGGTAAAGTTTTTCCACCACTGGCAAGTTTTTCTGAGGTGTTATCGAGAATCACATGTGTGAGTTCTGATTTCATTTTTGAGCCTGCCATTATCAGATCGGCCTGATGTTGAATTGCTTCATGATAGAGAATTTGTGCTTCATCATTTTCTTTATTAAGTGAATAAACACAGGGATATTCATCTTCTGACAAATTTAACTTTTTAAGTATTTTCTGATACTCTTTTTGTCCGTGTTTGGTGAGTTGACCAATTAGTTTTTGTTCCTGTTTTTGTGTTTGTTGGGGAAAATAACTCAGGGGCAGTTTAAATACATTGTGGCAGGTGACGGATGCTCCCGTTTGTTCTTTTATGGATTTGGCCATTTTCAAAGCCTCAATGGAAATTTTAGAAAAATCCATTCGCACCCAGATATTGTTGATCGCATGAGGGGTGGTTTCACTTATCAGTAATACAGAAGAAGGTGTCAGACTGGTTACTTTACGTGAAATGCCTCCCTCACCGCTATATCCGATTTTTTTTCCCATCAAAGTGAGATCGATTTTATTTTTTCTTGAATATTGTAAAACGATATCTGCAGTATGTCCTGATTTGACAATTAATGAAAATTTTGATTGTGCAGTAAAAAGCTCTTTGATTTTTTCTTCAATATCTTCTTTAATGAGTTTTTCCACCGGCTCATCAAATCCGGGAAAAGATGCTCTTATCTCTTCAGGAATATCTACAGGTTGCATTACATGCATAAAAGTAACATTTGCAGACGAAAAGGTATCAACAATGAAATTGGCATAGCGAATAAGAAAATTGTCCATTTCCGTGAGGTCAAGACCGACCAGTATGTTGTTGAACGGGGTTTTCATAATCATTTGTTTTTTGATGAATCAGATCTTGTGAATATTATTTGGTTTTGTCTTCTGTTTTGCCTTCTGAACCTGAACCACTTCCTGCCGGTTTGGTTTGTCTTGCTGCCTCCCGTTTTCGGATTAGTTCACCAATAACTTTCTGATAGTCTTCCTTTTCTTTCATTATTTTGGCTGACATGAGCACGCCGTGTTCTTTTTTAAGACCTTTAAGCAAACTGAACATCAATATAATGAGTAACAGTGCAAATGGGAGACCTGTAATAATGGCAGCCGTTTGTAATGCAGCCAGTCCGCCTCCAATAAGCAAAACAGCAGCAACAGCACCTTCGGTAAAGGCCCAGAAAATTCGTTGAGGCACCGGGGCATCAAGTTTACCTCCTGCGGTGAGACTATCTACTACTAAAGACCCCGAGTCGGAAGAAGTTACAAAGAAACTGGTTACCAGTAGTACGCCAACCAGACTTGTAATTGAGGCAATGGGGAATTCTTCCAGAAGCACGTAAAGTGAGGTGGCTACATTTTCCTGTACCGCAGTTGATATGTCGGCCAGTGAGTTGAGCTCGAGAAAAATAGCACTTCCCCCGAATGCTGAAAGCCACACAAATGTGAGAAGAGTGGGAACAATGAGCACTCCCAGTACAAATTCACGAAGCGTGCGACCTCGTGATATGCGTGCAATAAACATTCCCACAAAAGGAGACCAGCTGATCCACCAGGCCCAGTAAAATACTGTCCAGCTGTTTTGCCAGTCTGATTGCTGATATGTTTCTGTCCAGAAACTGATCTCGAAAAAGCTTTGAATGTAATAACCTATATTTTGGGTGAATGAATTGAGTATGAATATAGTGGGACCAACTATAATGATAAAACCCAGAAAAATGGCAGCCAGCACAATGTTTATTTCACTTAGTCTTTTCACACCAGCATCGAGTCCCGCAATTACTGAGCCTGTGGCTCCCAAGGTAATTATTGTGATGAGCAGAACCTGCATTGTAATGGTATCCGGAAGTCCCACCAAATGTGTAAGCCCGGCACTGATTTGCTGTACGCCCAGTCCCAGTGATGTAGCCAGTCCAAAAAGGGTGGCCACAACCGCCAACACATTTATGGCTTTGCCTGCTGGGCCATTAACGCGTTCTCCCAGCAAAGGGTAAAAAATGGAGCTGATGGTAAGAGGTAATTTCTTGTTGAAAGTAAAAAATGCAAGCGACATCCCCACGAGAGCATATACTGCCCAGGCATGTAGCCCCCAATGAAGAAAAGTGGTTTGCATGGCATGTCTGGCAGCTTCGACAGTGCCTCCTTCGCCAACAGGTGGATTTATAAAATGACTGATGGGCTCACCAACACTCCAGAAGAGAATTCCGATCCCCATTCCCGCACTAAAAAGCATGGCAAACCAGGCTCCTTTCGAAAATTCCGGTTTGGCTTTGGATCCTCCTAGTCTGATGCTGCCGTATTTGCTGAATGCGATATACAGAATAAAAAACAGAAACAAATTCACCGACAGAATAAAGAACCATCCCCCATAATCGGATATATTGGTCTGAATTGCTGCGAAAACCTCATCCATGGGCTCCCCAATAATCAGAGTGACTGTTATGAAGATAATGATTAGTGCAGCCGAGGGCCAAAAAACCGGGCTGTCAACATCAAAGTACTTGTTTGTGCTTACAAGATGTTCTTCACCCTTCCGGACTGAAGGGGAATTCTTTTGTTCGTCCATATAATTAAGTATTGTCAGTTTGTCGATTGCTATTATCGGTATGACCGATAATGGAAATAATAAAAGCTTAAGTTATGAACTTATAAACTGATTTGAAAGAATTTTGTTTGCTTTCTTGAACTCTGATTTAATGCCTGATGTTGTATGTGTCAAATACAATAGTCACTTGAGATCTTTTAGCCACAGCAGTGGTGATCCTTTTGTATTATACGGCCACCCCTGCCGGGGCTTTGTTTATTGATTTCGTGGGTGTAGTATGTTACCAAACGGTCGCCCTTGCCAGGGCTTTATAATATAAATGCCTTTTTAAACTACAGCTTTAATTTTTTGCAATTAACTGACAGTTAATTGGTTGAATTTTATTTTTAGAATGTTAAGAGGTTGTTTGTCAATCCCGAATGGTCGGGATTGAATCCATCTAACATCTATCATCTATTAATCTAAAGATCTATTGAACAATAGTCAGTTGAACTTTTATAAGAGTCTTTAAGTTAGTTGTTTATACCTAATCTGGACGAACCAGAACCAAATAAGTCATATAAAAAATTCAAACAAGAAATAGCGTAGCCATTTTGCGTTAAACTATTGGAAAATATTTTGCCAAAAAAACACGAATATAAGAGATAAGGTACTAAAAGAATTTTTATATTAAAATGCATATTTTCAGTACCATATGATTTATCTTAAATCTTATATCTAAAAATCTAACGGTCTATTGATTGAAAATATATGGTAATATATATATACCATATACCGGTTTACCTTAATCCATCTCATTTGCTATTGAAATTTTTTAATCATTGGCTTCTTGCCCGATTGTTACCATATAGTATTGTGTTACGTCCACCAGTTTCATGCCTGCTTCGCGGGCAGCAATCATTCCAAGCGCTCCATCTTCAAAAACCTGGCATTCCCCGGGGGTAATTCCCATTTGGTGGGCACATTTCAAAAATGTTTCCGGATGTGGCTTTGGATTTGTAATGTCGTCGGCCGAAACCAATATGTTGAAATATTTTTCCATTCCAACAGCACGCAGGGTTTCTTCGGCAATTTCACGTTGTCCTCCTGTTCCTACCGCCATAGGTAAGATGCCATGGTATTTGCGTATAATGTCGGCTACAGGTTCAATGATTTTGGTTTGGGTGACTGTGGCTCTGAAAATATCTTCTTTTTCTTCACCCAACAGAACCGGATCGAGATTGGTGCCAAATATTTTGTTGAGCCTTTCGACAGTTGGATATAGCGGGATGCCTGCCAGCTCCATAAACAGGTCAGTTGTAAAATTGATGCCGTGTTTTTTACAGGTGTCACGCCATGCTATGAAATGAGCTGGCATTGTATCGGCAATTGTGCCGTCCAAATCAAAAATTAATCCTTTCACTCCCGGATAAATTGGTATTTCCTGCATATTCTTTGGGTGCTTAAATGTTTAGTGATAGTGGTTTTACAAAGCCTAACAGGTCGATGATGCTGTCAGTCAGAAAGTCGCTCAATATCTGTTTCTTTATGTTGAAGGGCAAAGATAGAACAGAATTCCTGAATGGGCTCAACTTAGGTATAACATTAAAATATTATCCCATTCGTGATTTATAATCCTGATAACCAAATTCACGAATTACTTTTAACCCATTATGGTCTTCCCAAAAAGCGATGACCGGATGAGGCACCCCATTGAACATGTTGGTTTTTACAAGAGTGTAGTGTATCATGTCTTCGAAAACAACGCGATCACCTGGTTTTAAAGGTTTGTCAAAACTCCAGTAGCCCATAAAGTCACCTGCCAGGCAGGAGTTTCCACCCATACGGTATGTTGGCAGACCGCTCACCGGTTCATGGTGTGCTCCTCTAATGCGGGGTTTATATGGCATTTCAAGGCAGTCGGGCATATGTGCCGTAAAACTGACATTAAGAATGGCCGTTTGTATGCCATGATTTTCAACGATGTCAACCACTTCTGATAGCAATATGCCGGTTTCCCAGGCAAATGCACTGCCAGGTTCAAGAATAATATGGAGATTCCATTTTTCTTTAAACTTTTTCAAAATTCTGACGAGATGCTCCACATCATAATCTTTTCGGGTCATAAGATGTCCGCCGCCCATATTGAGCCACTTAATTTGGGGTAACCACCGTCCGAATTTTTCTTCTACATTCTGTAAAACTTTTTCTAATTCGTAGCTCGAAGATTCACATAATGCATG
>JBEPWN010000192.1:0-5606 GCA_041642395.1 Marinilabilia sp.
ATTTAGTGCAGGAAGCGCCTTCAGGGTTGCCGTATCTTCCCCTGCCGCATGTATAACTGTGTACGATTCGAGTAAATTTTCGTTTGTCAGCGTCAGTAAAAATTCAAGTGTGTAATCTTCACAATCAGAACCATCATAAACTCCTGTAATTTGAATGGTAAACCATCCGGAATCTTCCAAAATTTCCACGCTTATAATGGAATCGACTGAAGGATTGGCAGGGTTTTCAAGAACAGTTATATCAAAGCTAAGCGTGTCGGTATTGCCCGAAACATCGGTGGCCACCCAACGTTCAACCGTTGTTCCCAATGGAAATTCCTCATTAGGTCCCAGACCTTCTATCTGAACAATCGCAGGAGTACCACAATTGTCAGTAGCAATAATTTCCGGATAACTGATGGAAGTTACACATTCGCTTTCGTTAACCATAATTGTCAAATCTTCCACCGGGTTAAATGCCGGTGATAAATTATCGGATATTGTTACTTTAGCCGCACAGGTCTGTGAATTGTTGTTATTGTCGGTCGCTGTTACCTGAATCGTATTACTGCCAATATGATTGCAGCTAAATTGCTTACGGTTTACTGTAATCGATTGAATACCACATGCATCATTGGCTGAACTATACACATTAACAGGATTCAGACTGGCTAATCCGTTTTCATCGAGCACCAGGCGGGTATTTTTGCACATAATTTTAGGCATTGTTTCATCAATAACCAAAATAGTTGTATAACAGGTATCTTTATTCTCCCGCAAATCCTTAGCAATAACCATTACCGGCACATTTGTTCCGGCCTCTTCACATGAGAATGAATTTGGAAAAACCCCAATGGTCAAATCTTCATATTTGCTGTCATTATCTGTTGTTCCCTCACTTATATCCTGAATATCATTGTCATTCAACAAATATTGCCCGGAAGAATTCAGACTGATTGAGATTGAGTTACAGATAATAGATGGAGGTGTAATATCTGTAGGTTTAACTGTCAGTGTCAATGTTACCGTACTATCGCAGCCGGTAACCGAAGTAAAAGTTTCTGCGAAGATACCAGCACTAGTCAACGATTGTGTGCCAAATGACAATGGAAGATCGTCTTCGTAAACAGTGACTGCTTCTGTTGTATTGTATTCAGGATTTATAAATAAAGTCATGACAATAATTGAATCGCAGCCGTGAACCGTAAACAGAGTATCAGAATAAACACCGTTTTCATTGTATTCCTCTACATGCCAGATAAATGGAAGTTCATTTCCGCAAGTAATTTCATAAATCGTATCACGAAATACAGGAAAAATTTCAAGATTTAGTGTATAAATAGAATCGCAGCCACTGATCGATGTTAATGTATCGGAAAAAATTCCGGCCACCGTGAAATCATCACCACGCCATGTAACCGGAAGTTCGTTTTCGCAGGTGGTCTGATAAAGCGTGTCGCGGAAAACAGGCAAAATTTCAAGGTTCAATGTAACAATGGAGTCGCAGCCATTAACCGATGATAATGTATCTGAAAAGATTCCCGCTTCTGTGAAATCATCACTACGCCATATTAACGGTAGTTCGTTTTCACAGGTAGCCTGGTAAAGTGTGTCGCGGAAAACAGGAAGGATTTCAAGGTTTAGCGTAACTGTTGAATCACAGCCACTAACAGACTCAAATACTTCAGTATATTCGCCTGCACTTGTCAGGTTATGGGTTCCGAAAACATAAGTATCTCCATCGCATATTGTCTGTTCATCCGTATGGTTATATACCGGATTCACTGTCAAAGTCAGAACCACTGTGGAGTCGCAGCCATGATTCGATTCAAATACTTCGGTGTATTCCCCAGAGGTTGTCAGGTTTTGGGTTCCGAAAACGTAAGTATCCCCTTCACAAATTGTTTGTGCATCCGTGTGATTGTAAACCGGGTTGACCGTTAAAGTCAAAACCACTGTAGAGTCGCAACCGTTTACCGATTCAAATACTTCGGTGTATTCTCCGGAAGTTGTCAGATTCTGGGTTCCGAAAACATAGGTTTCCCCTTCACAAATTGTCTGTGCATCCGTGTGATTGTAAACCGGATTCACCGTTAAAGTCAATACCACTGTAGAGTCGCAACCTTCAACCGATTCAAATACTTTGGTGTATTCGCCGGATTCAGTGTAACCCTTTCCGCCAAAATCATAGTTTTCTCCTTCGCAAATAGTAGCTGTTTCTGTATGGTTGTAAACCGGGTTGACAATCAGATTGAGTGTTACCACTGAGTCGCAGCCGTGGATTGTTTGAAAAGTTTCGGTATACGTTCCGCTCTCGGTAAATTCCTGTCCGTTAAAAAGGTAAGGTAATTCGGAACTGCAAATTTCCACGGATTCTTCTGTTTCGTAGGTAGGGTTTATTGTTAGTGTTTGTATGACGGTGTTTTCCCTTCCGCTTTCAGAATCGGTTGCTGTTAAGTTTACATCAAAATCATCTGCCCTGGTAAAAACGTGTTCCGGCTCAAAATCGGTGGATGTAGTACCATCGCCAAAATCCCACAACCAGGTATCGGCATCGATACTCTCATTTACAAATTGCACGGGACTATTAACACAATACGTTGTGGTGGAGAAAGAAAAAACCGCTAAAGGGAAAGCTTCTTTGGTCATTGTATGTGTTACCATACCTCTCCAGAGGCCTCGGGAATCCTTAGCTCTGAAATGGATATGATAATCGCCTTTGGGTTCCTGAGTCAAATCGATAGTCAATGATATCATTGCCGGATTCGCAGGATCATCGAGCGTTACATGAGTAAAACCGGTAGTTTCATCTCCTCCTATGGCATTGCCTTCCGAATCATCTACCCGGTATTCATATTCAGTTATATAACGCGTTTCTGCGGTACCTGACCATGGATACTTAATAAAAAATCCGGATTCTGGAGGTCCCCAAATACCACGTTCATCTTTAAACCGGTAACTTACTGTATGTAAACCATAATCCAGAGATGCAACATCAATCATCTCATCAATATTAAGAACTTCCAGACTGGACACATCGATTTGTACAGCCGAAGCATAATCGGCATCGAACCAGTACTCTATTTGAGTAATCCTCTTAATAACATTTTGGCCACTTCCAGGATAAATAACAAAAAAAGACGATGCGACAGGACTCCATTTTTCATTTTCATCCAAAAACCGGTAATTTATCGTATGCAGGCCGTTATTTAATGAAGAAACATCAATAGAACTGCTGATTTCCAGATTCTCAACCGGAGAAAATGTTTGACTAACTGCTGAAGAAAAATCGGAATTGAACCAATATTCCCACTTTTTTATATTGTTTTGGGCTTTTGCACCGATTCCAAAAAGAAAAAGGAGCATTACCCATATATATCTTTGCATCTTATTTTATTAATAGTTGTTTAATCAATGGTCCTGAGCTTCAACTTTGATGCTCACTCCTAACTGGCCGTTACCGGCTTCATTATCGATTTCAAACTGTGTTATATGCGGATAAAAAGGTACGGCACCTTCCTTACAAGGTTTTGAAGAACCGTATATTCCTATGTTGGTACCGTCGGATGCAGCGCCAATTCCGGGGCAACCGGTTTTTAAATGATAATCGTTATCGTACGAGAATATCCACATATCTCCTGTGATCTTTTCAAAAATTTCATCCTCGCTTACATCAAAAATGTTGTTGCTCCCGGTATTGTCATATCGTTCTGTAGAAAAATCAGCAATGCTGCCACTGCTACCCTTAAAAAGATTATAGTTAAGAACACAACTGGAGGTACCATCATATAAACCAGAATAGGCAGCAAAAATATTATTTGTAAATGTGCAACTTACACAATGGCTAATTGTTTCTCTGTTGTAATATCCTCTTTCAGATGGAGTATGAGAATTGTGATTGAAAAGGCTCTGATAAAAATCAATAATTGCCCCGAAAATCAGGGATTTTTCTACTACGCAGTTGGAACCGTTCTGCCCATCTATATTTTTTAACACACATTCCGTGATGTAGGTGCCAATATCCGGATTATCGGATGTAATGGTCCTCAGCGTTAAGGTTCCGTCTATCCGGCACCTTTTGAACAAAAGGTTTTCGGTTTCATTATCAGAGCTTCCAAAATTTAAATCTCCGGTAAAATAAATACCCTCAAAAGAACTACCGTCACAGTTACCTGTGAATGTTAAATCGGAAGTTATCCGTGATACTCCGGTAGCATTTGTATATCCGGGATAGTGACCTGTCCCGATCCAGTGAAGGGTTTTATCAATTGTAGTGTTAGAAAGTGCAAAACTGCTCCCGGGAACATAAATCGTATCGCCGTTATCGGCCGCAGTTAAGGCATCGTTTATGTTGGAGTAAACCGCCGCAGTACCGTTTTGTACCACAAATTGAGATTGGGAAAATCCTAAAAATGCTAAAAGCAGAAATGGAATAAGAGTAAATTTTTTCATGGTTATTTTTTTGGTTTTAAAAAAACAACCTAAAATACAGTTTCAGTCAGAATCAGAATTGTCATATCGTAAAAAGGGTGCTCAGATTGTACATTTTTATCATAAAATTATGCTGCGGACGGTAATCGGAGCCATATTCGTAAAAAAATTATGAAATACCTGTTTGCTGTTTACATCATTTTTTAGTGCAGATCTCTGACAATTTTTTTGGTAGATTAAGGCTCTTTAAGTAAATTGTAAGTAAAATTTGATTTTCATGCTTTTGTATCTTCAAAAGGGTGGCATTTTAAAAACCAAAAAACCAACTTGTCATGAACAAATTAACATTTTTCCCAGTCGTTTTTTGTGCAATAACTGCTGTTTATGCCCAGGGTCAGCAACCGGTTGAATATTTCGGTGCTGTAGCGCAATTTCCGGAAAGCCAAAATTACTACCTTACCAAAGATTCGTATGATGAAGTGAAGGCTTTTTACGTAAACAAATATGGATCTCCTGACCATGAGAGCAAAAAGGAAGAAACGAAAAGAGCTGCTACTTTTTTTTACGAAGAAACCATTTTTGAACCTCGTGGAATTCATCTTTCAGAAATATTGGGAAACAGCCGGGCGGTTGTACATGTGTTTTCAGAATTAAAAGGATTGATAGTGAGAGAAATTTTAACCCAGGCGGGGTACGATAAAATTGAAGAAAAATATAAGCACCTGAAAGATTATTATTATGTTGACGGCGAAGATGAAGCTATTTATGACAAATACCACAAAATGCTTGGCGCCGGCGGAACGGAAGCCCTGGATACGGAAGAAATAATGACCAAAGCGCAGGAGCTTATCATGGCGGGAAAAACAGAGGAAGGAAAAGCCTTGCTGGAGAGTATGCGCGACGGAATGATTTCCAATATGGAATATGCCGGCAGCGAAAAGGCCATCGACTCATGGATGGATTGCCTCGAAGAACTGGATGCCGTCAAATATCCGGTTCGGATCCGAATTGACCGCTGAAGCTGGCCCTGGTTTCCGCCTTTTTAATTTTAGGCAGGTTGCCGGAAAAATACGAGAATTAAAGAATGATAACGGGGTGGCGGATATCCTTCACTACCCGCAATATTATTTCCTGTCATCATCCGTTTTCGTGCTTCGTGCTTCGTGCTTCCGTCTTTTCTCTTCTATCTTCCCCCA
>JBEPWN010000193.1:0-5580 GCA_041642395.1 Marinilabilia sp.
AATCAGGGGGATACACCCGCATTACTTACCCGGATGAAAATGGTGGATCGCACAAGCCGTCATGAAATATTGCCTGCTTTGTGGAGTGATAATTTTGTTTCGATGCTTCCTGGTGAAAAGCAGGAATTTGTGGTGACTTTCCCGAGAGGCAAATATCCCGGAGATGTGGATTTGGTTGCAGAGCCTTTTAATTAGAGCAATTCGGATTTTTTTATCCGCTATTTAAAAGCCTTCACCCCTTATGTTGCTTTATTTGTCAAATGCCATGTATTATAGATAATATCTGTAATACATGGCATTCTTTTTTATAACTATTTGCTGATTAGTGTCTAGGGTATTGCAGTTTCTTCAAAAGCATAATATATTATGGATTCAGGTGACTGTGTCGATAAAAAAGCAATTGACTTTGTGAAGTAACATGGCTTATTTTTGTGATTAAACAAACGTATAGTATGCAAAAAGTAATTATTTATGGTTTGATGTTCGTTTTGTTTTCCGGCTGCATGACGAAAAACAAAATGGTCTATATCCAGGATGCCTCCAAAAACAAAGATCTGGGCATGGAGTTCGTCAATGAACAGAACAGGGCGTTGGTTCAGAATTTCGATGAGCTGTATATAAATGTCAGTAGTTTCAGTGAAGAAAGTCCCGGTATGCTAAGCTCAGGCGAAGGACGTATTGGCGGTCGTACCAGTACCGATTATTCACTTATTTCATATCAGGTGGATGATGAAGGTAATATTGATTTGCCTCTTCTGGGTAAAACCCCGGTGACTGGAAAGACTGTT
Organism: Marinilabilia sp.; assembly: GCA_041642395.1. GTDB lineage: Bacteria > Bacteroidota > Bacteroidia > Bacteroidales > Marinilabiliaceae > Marinilabilia. Next base: position 789 of record JBEPWN010000193.1, read on the forward strand.
GATCAGATCGCAGCTGAAATACAAGAGGAGCTTAAAAGTTACTTCTATTCTCCGGCCGTAAAAGTTTCGTTTGTGAATAAAAACATTACTGTAATTGGTCTGGTTGAGAGACCCGGCCGGTACTTTTATTCGGGTGAGAATATTACTGTTTTCCAGGCGTTAGGCCTGGCCGGTGATATCAGCGAATATGGAAACAGGCAGGAGGCAATTATTGTCAGGGACAATAATGGAAGGATTTCAAAGAATGTGGTTGATTTAACAGACAAAGGATTGCTTATATCTGATTTTTATTATCTGAAATCGGGCGATGTTCTATATGTTGAGCCGCTTAAAAGAAGGGTTTGGGGTATTGATCAGGTTCCGTTTTCACTTATTTTGTCGGCAGCCACTACATCATTGTTGATATTTGATTACATAAGGAGGAATGATCTATGAGTGAAAAAAATCAGGTTTCTGACGATGTCAGAAGTGTTTTTCGTCGTCTTGGTAAGTATTGGAAATTGTATCCTGTGTTACTGGTTATATTTGTGGGACTGGCTTTTGTTTACATCAGAACCAAGCCCCGGATTTATGAGCTTAGTGCAAAGCTGGTAGTGCATGAGCGGGAGAGGGGAGTTGCCGATCCATCTACCTTTGTTCCGGGCTCTGAACTTTTTGCCGGGCGCAATAATTTTGAAAACAGCTTGCTCACCATTCAGGCTTCGCCTATTATACGTGAAGCTATTACCAAGTTCAATTCACGTATTGAATATTTTCAGTCTCATTATCTTTTTGAAGAGGAACTTTACAGATCCGGTCCTTTCAGCGTTGTTATGGACGGAGCCGTTCCACAAATGGTGGGTGTCCCTTTTCAACTGGAGGTATTGTCTAAAGATCAATATCGTCTCTCTGTTGAAAATGGGAGTGGTGGCATTTATGATTTCTTAAATGAGTCCTTTACAAAAAAGATAGATGATTATGACTTTTCCGGCATAGGTGAATTTGGTAAACCATTTGAAAATGAGAATTTTAAATTTACTATTTTTCTGGAGAACCAGGATGTTTCCCAATTGATCGAAAACAAATATAAATTTATTATTCGTACAGACGATCAACTGGTGGCGTTGTTTAAAGACCGTTTGGAACTGGAGCCCGCCAATTTGAATGGAACAGTCATTAATGTCAGTTTCAGGACCGGCAGTACCGGAAAAGGGATGGATTTTCTGGGGGCATTTCTGGAAACAGTGATTGAAAATAATCTGGAGAGGAAAAATCACATTGCCAATTCCACCATCGATTATATCGATCAGCTGCTTGAGTCGGTTTCCGATTCATTGCGGCGCACAGAACGTACGTTGCAGCGCTATCAATCGGCCCGCGATGTTATGGATGTTAGTCAGAGTGCATCCCGTCTGTATGAGGAATTATCCCGGCTTAAAGAACAACGAAATGAGTATGAATCGCAGGTTGAGTATCTTCAATATCTTGCCGACCGTATTCAGGAGGATGACGACTACACCGAGTATTCCATGTCGGCTGTGATGGCTCTCAACAATAGTTCGCTGAGCATTCTGATAGAAGAGTACATTGGGCTGGTTGCCCAACGCACGCGGTTGGTTGAGAATGAACAGACTAAAAGTCCGATGCTGAATCAGGTGGAATCGAGGATCAGTAATTTACGCCGGACCATAAGGGAAAATGTCAGATATGCATTAAATATTGCTGAGCAGGACTTACGAAAAGCAGAATCGAGGCTTTCGACTATACAGCAACAAATTCGTCAACTGCCCGAGACACAGCGTAATCTGGTTAACTACAGACGCGATTTCCGGCTTAATGATGAGACTTATACATATCTGATGCAGAAAAAGGCCGAGTCGCAAATTGCCCGTATTTCTAACCTCCCGGACTATGAAGTGTTTGATCCACCTTCTTATTCCGGTTTGATAAGCCCCAAAGGGAAGCGCATTACCGGATTTTCTATCTTCCTGGCATTGTTTCTTTCCACCGTAATCGCTTTGTCCTATGATAATGCATTTGGGAAAGTGAAAGACGAAAAAGACATTTCCGGCATTGAAGACTCTCATTTCCTGGGGGAGATTCTGCATGTCAGATCGCTGAAGAAACTCTCCGATAATCATCAATTCTCGGCTCAGGCAGAATCATTCAGAACACTGCGCAGCCATGTTTTGGCTTTTTGCAAGAATGGACAGCCAAATGTGTCCGGATCTGAACTTATTTTAATTACCTCTTCAGTGCAGGGTGAAGGAAAAACATTCAGCTCTTATTTTCTCTCCAGGGCTCTGGCCCGCCTTAAGCGTCCTACAGTGATGGTAGAGCTCGATCTGAGACGTCCGAGGTTGGTTGAAAATTTTGTACCCGCACTGAAAGACAGTCCCGGACTGGTTGATTACGTCAACGGCGATGTCGATCTGAAAAGCATTATTTATCCAACTGCTGAGGAAGGGTTTTTTATTGTTCCTGCCGGTTCAATATCTCATAATCCAAGTGAAATTCTGGAGTCTGATAAATTCAGAGGAATGCTTGAAGAGGTCAGAAAACATTTTGAATTCGTGGTTCTGGATTCAGCCCCTCTCATTGTTGCAGATACAAGTGCTACACTGGCTTTGGCCGATGTCGTGCTGATGGTTGCCCGTGCTGGTTATACACCCCTTCATGTTCTTAAAAAGACACTCTCCGGCATGAAAGAATTTAAGGCAGATAAAGTAGGAGTTATTCTCAATGATGTAACTATGGGACTGAATAGAAAGTATTATAACTATAAGTATGGTTATAGAAAATAGCAGTATTTATTCCATTCGTTTCTGGGCTCACTGGTTTTTCTTTGCCCTTGTATTAGCGCCGGTGGTATCTTATCTGGATTATCATTCTGTTGATCAGGGATTTGATAAAATTTATGGAAGCAGCATTTTAATATTGGCTTTGCTTTTGTTAATTGCCAGAGGCCCCGGAAATGTAATTTTCAGAAATTATATCCCCATAGGAATATTTCTGGCGGTTTATTATACCTCATGGGATATAATTCTCTGGCAGGATATGGTGGCCCGGAAAGGAATCTTTTACGAATTCCTGCTGAACCGGACCCTTCATGCTGTGGCTGTCTTGTTTCTGGTAGACAATTTATTGTTTTCAAAAAAGCTCATTGACGTATTGGTTGTTTTAATGAAAGGATTAATTGTGGTCGGCGCCGTTGTGTCCTTGTTTCAAGTGGTTTATGACCCATTCCTTTTTATACCTGAAAGGTTTCAGGAATCTATGCTTCATTATCATTGGGAAAACAATCCTTTGCAGATAAGACGGTTGTCTGTATTTGGTTATACCAATGTTAATGATATCGGGTTTTCATTTTTGCCGGTACTCGCCTTGGTGGTGGGGCATGAAATCAGCGAAAAAAAGAAAATTCCTGTATTAATGTTGATCCTCGGATTTTTCATTGCCGTTGTAAGCAATTCACGATATATACAGTTGGGCTTTTTCGTAGCAGCTGCCCCCGCTCTTTTTTATCAGGGGCGGATATTGCGCAATTCCTTGATGGCTTTAGTTGGTGTTGTGTTCCTGGTTTTATTTATGGGAATCGTTTTACATCTTATCGGCTATGATATAGGACGATACATTGACGAAAGATTGCTTGATGAAGGCGCAAGTACCCGTTTACTGGCTTTCGAGATTTTTGGAAAGTTTTTTCCGGATAATCCCTATTTCGGTACCGGACAACACCTTAGTGATGAGGTGATCGTGGCATTATCCGGCCGGTCATCACAAATACATGTGGGATATCTTTCCCATTTGTTTTCTTATGGGGTGGCAGGAACTTCCCTTGCTTTGCTTTTTTGGGGGTTTATTGCTCATCGTATGTGGGTGGTTGCGCGCCGGACAGGGTTTTACGGCAGTTTTTTTGGTTTCCTGGTCTTTTTATGGGCCAATGTAACCATGGTTTTCTACTGGGTTTTCACTTTTGGCCTGGCATTGTGTTATTTGTTTGCATCTTATTATGATTCCAAAGAAAATGAACCTGATAGAAATAATTAAAAAACGTTTTATTAATTCCGGAAGTGAGAGAGGGAAGGGGCTGAAAAAAAATATATTGGGAATGCTGGTCCTGCGGGGTGTTGATGTGGGTATTAGTTATCTGCGTTTTCCCTTAACACTGAGATTTTTGGGGCCGGAATTACATGGTGTATGGCTTACCGTGGGGGGCATAATCAATTGGTTTGGCTTTTTCAATATAGGATTGGGAACGGGGCTGCGTAATAAACTGGCTGAAGCTTTGGCTGTAAACGATATATCATTGGCACGGAAGTATGTGAGTTCTACCTATGCCATCATTTCCATCATTAGTTTTATCATGTTCTTATTGTTGATGGTCAGTGTTTATTCCCTCAACTGGCCTGAGATTTTAGCTGTTTCCGATTCATATGAAAATATGCTGATCGCTACGCTGGTGATTGTATTCACGTTTTTTTCCATGCGGTTTGTTCTTAAATTGGTGGGGATTGTACTTGTGGCCGATCAGAAACCAGCTTTGAGTCAGCTTATCCGAAGTATTTCCAGTGTCTTGTTTTTTGTCGGAATATGGGTGGCACTGAAATATCGCATTATGTATGGCAATTTGGTGGTGGTTGGATTGCTATCGAGTGGATCAGTTCTTTTTGTTCAGGGAGTGGCCTCTGTAATATTGTTTTCACGTCGTTACAAACACATCAGGCCCTCATTTAAATTTATCGATTGGCATAAATTCAAGGGACTTGCATCTGTGGGGGTACAGTTTTTTATTGTCCAGATAGCTGTAATT
>JBEPWN010000194.1:0-5517 GCA_041642395.1 Marinilabilia sp.
AACCGGGTATTTAAAAATCAAAAAAGCTGCACCCCGAAAGAATTCAGGATGCAGCAGAAACTCATTACCAAACATTAGCCATATTAAACATGAAATATCATTCCATGAATGGATGATTTTCACTTTTTTACAATAATTCCATGGCGATTTATTAATTGATGATCAACACATAGTCAAGTCCTCCCGGAATTTCCAATTCTGAAACAATAAGTTCACCGGAGGATATATCAAAAGCACTCACATGGTCAAACATCGAGGTTTCGCAGTGATATTTTTCAATCTTCACATCTTTTTGAGATAAATATGGAAGAGCAATACTAGTATTTACATTCTCTTCTAGAGGGTTATACAAATAAACAAAATATGTATCCCCGACTTGAACTGCATAATTTATTATTTCTGATTCAGCAATGGCTATCTGAATTTGCCTAAAGTCTTCTCCTTTTTCGAGCATTAATTCGTTAATAACCTTTACATGTCTTAAATAATCCCGCACGCCCATTTCATCAAAAAACTCCCACCACCAACTCATTGGCAATACGGGGGTTGGTGAAAACAGCCCATACCACAATCCGCGCTTATAATCTCCTGTCTTCTGGTCTGCTATCTCATAAAAGTCGACATTCCAGTCCCATTCATATCCAAACTCCCCGATTACGTAAGGCTTTTCGTATTTCTCGGAATACTCCCGCAAGGTTTCAGGAATAGAATTTGTCCCCCTATAAATGTGTTTTTGATTAAAATCGATATGCGGTATGTCATTCATACCTTCAACATCCCTGTGTGAAACACTCGTTGTAACCAAATGCCCGAATGGATCAATTTCTTTCAAATACCGGCTCATCTCCTCATGCCAGTCTCGTATTAATTTTTCCGGTAAGTGGTCTTCCTCCGGAACATTATACATGACATTATCAACTTCATTAAAAAACTCGAAAGCTCCAATGGCAGGACTATAGCCCCAACGGGCCGTCATAAAACGCAATTTATCCTTATACATTTCCCGTGACTCATCGAGACTGAAAAACTCATAAGGAGTTTTGGCCGGCCCACCTTGTTTTACATTATAACTGTTTCGATCCCAACCATCTCCCATAAATCCTCCATGAGCTTCCAGGGCAAGCATAAAATGAATGTCCAGTGAATCACATAATTCCACCACCTCATCCATACGCTCTATGGCGCTTTCATTAAACCGGGAGTCTGAATTCTCATACCTGTCCGTATTGTGAACAATTTTCCAATCCACTGGTAAGTTCCAGAAAATCATCCAGGTTCGAAAGAAATTTCCCCCGTTTTCTGACAGACTGGTCAGCAGATACTCATAATTAAAACGCGGTTTTTCGTGCAGCTCTTTCAAATACTTGTTATCGTCGTTGGTCCTGGCTTCCCAACATATATTCTCGCCAATACCCCGAAACAACTCCCCATTGTCATATCGGAATGTCCACAAATTATTCTTCTTCAAAATCCCTTTCCGTTCAGAAGGTACCGATTCAAACACAAATGGACTGGTTTCTTCGATAACTGTCCCTTCCTGATGCAATCGCATATAATATTCATACTCCCCGGTTTCCTGAGCCATAAACCGCACGGCCCATTGTGAGACTTCGCCGGAATTTCCTTTAACGTAAAACCCAGGCATTGTTATTTCGCGTCCGGAGGGAGAGGTAAGGATCATATCTAATGCAATATCCGAACTGATATAAGGATCGGTCCATTCTCCTTTCAGCTTAATGTCAAACTCAACTTTTTCATACTTCTCAAAAGTTTCTGAATCAATTATTACTTCAATTACCTGATTTTCTTTACTCTGAGTACAACCATTTAACCCAAATAAATAAAAAAGTGGTATCAAAAAACCCATTTGTTTCAACATGCCTTTATTATTGTATTAATGTTTTACTAATATTCAATTCACTTTATTTCCTGTCAGTCGCAAATATCAAAATTATTATACTGCCTGGATCCGATTATTTTGAAGGGACCAACACATCTACCCGCGGCGAGTTGTATAATTCCTTTAGTTGTTTTTTTGTATTATGACTGAACGCCAGTTCCGCCCATGCCATAAAAAAAGCCCAGCGTGGTTGTTTCTCCAGCAGTTCGGGAGTGGGTAATTCTGCACATTCCCCGATCCCGATAGGTTTATCCCCGGCTATTTCAAGCATCAATTCATAATTCTTTCTGGTATAGCCGGCTTCATCATATACATCCAATGACATTACATCCCAGTAATCATCTCCCGGATTATATTCTTCCCAGTCAAAACTCAGATCCTGCACATTCCAAACCCATATCAGATTGTCCAGTTCTTTCTCTTTTGTCATATAATCATGAGCCATCTGATAGATCTTCCTTGTCCCGTCTGGCCCTGGACGACCACCCCACCAGAACAGCTTCTGATTCATTTCGTGAAAAGGCCGAAACATCACTTCAACGCCCTTTTGTTTCAGATAATCCAGATAAATTGCCAACTCATCCAACCGATGATAAAACTCACGATTGAACCCGGTTCCCGGAGTAGTCAAATCCAGCCACTCGTCATCACTCATAGGACTCAGCACACCTTTACCTTCTCCCCAGGCGCATGGCTCTTCTACCAAAGGAGAACAACAGTGCCACATTATATTTATAATAGCCCCTTTATTCCATTGTCTTTCTGCTTCAAGGATCATGCTCCACCGGTTCTTAATATTCTCATCCTGAAACAAAAAGTCACCACTCCACAATTTTGGATAAACACCTGTGAGTGCCTCAATCGAATCTGTCCACATCGAAGGCTGCGAATTGGGTTCCCGGTTATGCTGTCCCGAAGCAGTCTTTTTCCCGGATATTTGATACAGATAATCAAGAGTGCTGAACTTCGTTTGTGCCTCGCTATTATCAATAAACACAAAACTTAAAACCGTCAATAAAAATAATACCCTCATGTTGTTTTATTTTTTTGTTTTCAAAATACCTCACAATCAGAGAGACTTAAACCATACGCAAAAGCATCCTAAAAATTAAATTACTCCCATGATTCAAACTTAGATCATTTAATATCACGTTTTTTTGCACTAAACTCTGAATACAGATACTTTAATGACTTTTATTTCACCATAAACCATATCAAATTTTATTAATTAGATTTATACTTCTGATTTACTAGCTATTAGTTCTAAAGAAAAACCAATACTTTAACAACAAAATTTTTCGCATTATCATCGATCTATGACAAAGAGCAAGTGTTCCACATCGGTTAATAATTATTTTTTAAAACTTTCTTTGCGAACTTTCTCCAAAAAATATCCAAATAAGACATTTATAACACGATGCAGAGGATAAAACCATAAATGAAAATAGCACAATCCCAGAAGAATTGATTTAGCTGGGCATCTCAAAGGCTACATAACCCTCATATCCAGCGAGGCAACTTTCATCCGAAAAATGGTGGCAAAAGCAGAAAAGAAATTCCCGTGTCCCTTAGAAGAGTTTATCAATCACCCGATAAAGCTGCACAATGTTCGAAACAACACCCTGCCCCGTAGATCCTTTTAGCATTTAACGATTGGAAAAATAAATAGGTTCAAAAACAGAGACGAGCCAGACCTAAAAGAAAATCTTCAATCACAAAGACTTGTTTATCGGAAATTTTTTCAATTTCAGACTTTGCTTTTATTCAACCATATTTGCAAATTAAATAATTGAACAAGCACAAATATATCTTGTTAATATCATTAGTATCATATGAAATATGGCACCTCTGATGACTGGTTCTTATTTTAAATACATGATAAAAAGCAAAAAATCAGTTCCAATTCACAGGTCACTTTATACATGACACAAAACTGGAATGAGATTTATGAATTTAATGCAACCACAAAGAAACACGATTTTTTATGAGCAAAAAAAGGTCATCATTGTTCTAATATTCAGAACATAAAATAATTATGCTGTATATGAGTTTTTCTAACAAATTCAACACTATATTTGCAATTCAAAAACTAAAAACATCATTAACATGAAAAAATTATTTATTGTGCTGGTAACAGTGCTTTTGGCATTGCCGACAATAAGCACTGCCCAGCAAGGACAGAAGGCGATCGGACTACGATTTGGTGGTGGAATAGGGTATGGCACAGAAATTTCTTTTCAGACCCCCTTTGGCGGGAATCGTGCTGAACTTGACCTTGGACTTGGTAATCGCCATAATTACAATTTCTGGAATCTTACCGCATTATACCAATGGGTAATGCCTATTGAGAGCGGATTTTACTGGTATTATGGATTGGGCCCTTCAATTGGCAGCTGGGATTATGACTATGACAGAGACAACCAAACGGGAGTATATCTCGCTGCTGCTCTGAATTTAGGAGTTGAATACAATTTTTCGGAAGCACCATTGCAAATATCCATTGATACTCGACCCGAGTTGTCGCTTGTCAATGCCCCGGATGATCCATTCGGTTTTGGGCTTGCACTTGGACTGAGATACAGATTTTAACGTCAGTTTACCCATGCGGGACATGTCCCGGATCGGGATCAAATTAATAAAAAGCAAGGCTTTCACTAAAAATAGTGAAAGCCTTGTTTGTTATATTCTATCCTGCTTTAGCGAAATCGCTCAATTTAGGTTCTAATTATTGCCTTCCTCTTCCAGTAAATCATCGATTAATGTTTTCATTTTCCGGGAATCCCACCTGGCAGCCCCTGTTTTTTTAATTAACACCCGGCCGGTAGGGCCAATGAGATAAGTAGATGGAATGGTAGAAGTCTCAAAAACAGCAGGAACTCCACTCTCCAGAGAATATACCGGAAGTGTATATTCGTGTTTGTCCATGAAAGCATGGATTACATCAGTTCCCTCGCTGCTAATAAGCACAAACGCAATCTCATCCTTATATTCATTATAAAGTTTCTGGATAGAGGGCATCTCAGCAATACACGGGGGACACCAGGTTGCCCAGAAGTTCAAAAAAACAGGTTTCCCTTTAAAATCTTCAAGAGTTACATCGTCTCCCCCCTCACCGGAAATTTGCATGGACCAATCCTGATCAGAAAGATAAATTACTTTATCTGTCTCGGAAGGAGAAAAAAGAGTTTGTCTGATCATGAAAGCAGATAACGGCTTCCTTGTTCCCGGGAAAAGCATTGCTACAACCAGTACCACAAATAAAAAATCAAGAACGATGGTCCACCATCTTTTCTTTCGACTGTAACGTTGCCAAAGTTTTTTCATAAAATTCCTTTCTAACTTAATTAGTTCACCAGCACATCCAGCCACCGGGGCAAAGCAAAATCCAGATATCGTTTCCCATCAGTGGTTTCAATTGTTGCACCTACCCGGTTGGTATTTTTCAGATCGGGGATTTTTTCGAAAAACTGATCCAGATCCAGAACGACATGATGTCCGGTGCCGGGGGTCAGCGTAAGGGGAAACATTTCATCCTGATTGCTCCCCCGAAGCTTGAACTGACGTTCTTTCCCCCACTTCCGGAAAACAATCATGGGTGGCATAAAGGTAAGTCCTTC
>JBEPWN010000195.1:0-5467 GCA_041642395.1 Marinilabilia sp.
CAAAGGCACTTCATCGTAATGATGACGGGTAAAAAATGTGTTGGCCTGGTATGGATTTGAAGACGACATAGAGTTTTGAGTTGATGGGTGATGGTTACTGGGTGATGGTTACTGGGTGATGGTTGATGGTTACTGGGTGATGGTTGATGGGTGATGGGTGATGGTTGATGGTTGATGATGGCTGGAAACAAGCAACACGAAACTCAAAAAAACTCACGCCGGCGTAAGCCCCAACTCCTTTCCTTTCTTCAACATATAAATCCGGGCTTCATCATGATCATTATGAATTTCACCCTCCAGGATGGCCTCTTTAATGGCGGTTTTAATTTCCCCGACAGTCTGACATGGTGGCAGTCCAAAAGTTTCCATAATCTCTTCGCCTGACACAGGTGGTTGAAAATTGCGAACACTGTCCTTCTCCTCAATCTCTTTCAGCTTTTGGCGTACCAGTTTGAAATTACGCAGAAATTTCCGGACTTTAACCTCATTCTTTGAGGTAATATCAGCTTCGCACAAAGTCATCAGATCATCAATATCGTCACCTGCCTCAAATAACAGTCGCCTGACTGCCGAATCGCTCACTTCCTCCTCGCTTAGCACAATGGGACGCATATGCAAAGACACCATCTTCTGAACAAATTTCATTTTATCATTTTGGGGTAATTTCAGCCGCTTGAAAATTTTGGGCACCATCTTGCTTCCCACAAAATTATGAGCGTGAAAAGTCCAGCCTGCTTTTTCATCGAATCTTTTGGTGCGGGGTTTCCCGATATCATGAAGCAACGTGGCCCAGCGCAACCAAAGATCGTCTGAATGTGGCACCAAATGATCAAGTACCTCAAGGGTATGATAAAAATTATCTTTATGTGCCTGCCCGTTTTTCTTCTCGACACCTTTCATCTCCTGAAGTTCGGGTAAAATCAAAGGCAGAAGACCTGCCTTTTCAAGAAGTTTGAAACCAAGTGACGGTCTGTCAGAGAGCATCATTTTATTCAATTCTTCAGATACCCGCTCCATGGATATTATTTCCAACCGGTCTCTTTGAGCCACAATGCCGTCAAAGGTTTTTTCGTCAATGTAAAATCCGAGTTGTGCAGCAAAGCGAATGGCCCTGAGCATCCGAAGAGGATCATCAGAAAAAGTGACCATCGGATCAAGTGGAGTGCGGATGATGCCAGCTTCAAGGTCATCAACACCTCCAAATGGATCGATCAACTTTCCATAGGTATCCCCGTTAAGCGAAAGTGCCAGTGCATTAATGGTGAAATCACGCCGGTTCTGATCGTCTTCCAGTGAACCATCCTCCACAACAGGTTTTCGGCTGTCGCGGTGGTACGATTCTTTTCGGGCCCCAACAAATTCGATATCAAGTCCGCGATATTTAAACATGGCTGTGCCAAAATTCTTAAAAACACTGACCCTGCGTCCGCCCAATTCCCGGGCGACCGACTGAGCCATATGAATACCACTGCCCACTACCACGACATCAATATCGTTGGTGGGTCGTTTGAGCAACATATCCCTGACAAATCCGCCAATAACATAAGCCGCCTGATCCTGACTGTCTGCAACTTTGGCTATGGCTTTAAAGACAGGTGATTGTAAATATTTTTCGTACATATAATAACAATAGATCGTTAGATTTTTAGATGCTAGATGGATTGTATCCCGGAAGCTTCGGGAGTGAAAAATAATCTCCTAGCTCCATGATCGTATTAAATTTAAACCATTTACTGACAGTCTATTACAAAAGTTTAACGGACTATTGTAATAATCTGTTGAATTCTAAATGCATGACAACCCGGCAAATCATCACGTGGATTTGCACCAAAAGTTATTTGCCAATTCTCAAACATCTTCCTAACTTAACTGTTATTGAATTGATAGGCAAAATTACAATTAAAATCTCATCTGCACGAAAATCTTGGATATTTCAGTTGTTAGAGAGGAGGTAAAATGAGGAGAATGGTAAAACAGTGGAAGAATTGGATGGTTGCAGGTCGGCAGAGGTTAGAGGCTGGATGTTAGAAGTTGAAAGTTAAAAATCTACCATCAATGATCAGTTATCAATGACCAATGATCAAAAATCAGGTTAGTAGGGTGGAGATTATTTGTGTGATATTGGCATACTGTATTTTAGCACATAAAAGACTTCAATGTTTAACAACTGGAATACGAGGCATTGCAAAAGTTTAATGAACGATTGTTGAAAATGCGAATATTAAATTTCCCAATGAGTGATTTTTATTCTTTTCCTCTCCTGCCAAGCACAATGCAATGAAATTCAGATCATTAATAAAATTATATATTTTGGCATAATCATTGTATGAACATATTTACAGATTTAGATATTTTGAATATCCAGAGAGAAATCACTATTTTTGTAACAATATTTTAAAGAAACAAGTATTATGGTTGAGTTTTTAACACAAGAGACATTCAAAGAAAAAGTTTTTGACTTTGAAAACAACAAAGAGTGGAAATTTGAAGGTGACAAGCCATGTCTGATTGACTTTTATGCCGACTGGTGCGGACCTTGCAAAACAGTTGCCCCTATTCTGGAAGAGCTTTCGGAGGAATACGAAGGCAAACTGGATGTTTATAAGATAGACACAGAAGCCGAGCGTGAACTGGCCGGAATGTTTGGAATTCAGAGCATCCCGTCACTTCTTTTTGTTCCTGAAGACGGACAACCTCAAATGGCTCAGGGTGCATTACCCAAGGATACGTTTGAGCGCGCAATTAAAGACGTTTTGAAGGTGGAGAAATAAATCGTTCTCCCTTCATTCTAAAAACAAATAAACATGAGAAAAAATGTATCAGCAATACTGGTTTCCGCATTCCTGATTTTTGGCGGAATCCAAAGTAGCAATGCCAACGAACCCGCGGGCAATAACAGTGCGAATAAAGGTGTTATCACTCTTGACAAAAGCGCTTTTATCAACCAGGTGTTCGATTATGAGAAAAGCAGCGACTGGGCTTACAAAGGAAGTAAACCAGCTATTATCGACTTTTATGCCGACTGGTGTGGACCTTGTCGCAAACTGTCTCCTCTTCTGGAAGAATTACAGGGAGATTACAATGGCGAAATTCAGATCTATAAGGTTGATACAGAAAAATCAAAGGAACTGGCAGCCGCATTTGGCATTCGCAGCCTTCCCACGATTGTTTTTATTCCCTTGAATGGTGAACCACAGGCTGTTTTAGGATTCGTTCCTAAAGAACAACTGAATAAAATGATTGCAGATATTTTAAAAGTATCGCTGTAATAGGTTATTAGGCCTTTAGGTTATCAGGTCAATAGGCTGGTAGGTTATTAATAAATGGAATACTGCGTTTACGAACGATTGTACTTTAAATAATTGAGAAAAGCCGGTGCTGGAAAGTACCGGCTTTTTTTTATTTGGCTTATCACTGGTGTCGGGAGAATTTATTAAAACAATGGAATATTGGATCCCTTCGATATCAATGACATAATTTGGTAATCAGAAATAATTCGATGAATTAGTAGCTGGCCCCCATTCGGGGGCCTGATTCATCTTATATCTAATCCCGAAGGGTCGGGACTAACGGCCTATTGTTTTTATAGAGCCAAATATATTTGAGTAATATCATTGCAGCCCCCGGCGTGGGGCGAACGTATGGTAAAAAAGGGTCCCTAAGATCTTTTTTAGCCACTGCAATGATAATCCTTTTCTTTATTATACGGTCACCCCTACCGAGGCTTGGTTTATTGATTTCCTATGTGTAGTATATTACCATACGGTCGCCCTTGCCAGGGCTTTATTAGAAATACTATTTTTAACTTCAGCTAAATAGTGTCTGTCTATAAAGTACCACTTGCTTCGTTACGCTTGCCGCCAAAATACTCATTTACTCAAGTAAACTCCGTTTTTGGCGGCTTCGCAAGCCTCGCAATTGGCACTTTTTAAACAGATACACATATTTTGAAAATTTTTGCGACTTTATAGACGGGCTCTAAATAAGAAGGAGAATTAAACTAAGCAATGCGTAATAAAAATATTGCTATAAGCTAAAGATTTATGATTAAATTTAGGTTTTAAACCCGAATAATATGACAGAACCAACCAACAATGATGCAACAGCAAATAAGGCACTGCTGGAAGAGCGATTAAAAAAACTGGATCAGAGAAATTTCGACTGGTCGGCCTGGAAAAAGAATACGATGCTGGTGCTGGAAAAAATTTTTGGGCACAACAGCCTCTATCTGAAAGAGCTGATCAACACCGATTATCATTACAACAGTTGGTCATTGCGGGACACGGCCGGCAGTGAAGATCCGGTAAAAGCAAGTGTGCGGGAACTGCTGCAAATATGCATCACCGATGTGGCCAACCGCACAGAAAGTCAGGTACCAGCCACCGGAAACAAAGAAGAAATATTGGGGATCATAAAGCAGTTTATGGACAATGACACATTGTCAGAACTCACAAAAGTTGCTCAATCCAATTCTCCCTCCGTGGTCAAAGAAGAGCAGGCATCCAGTTTAATTAAAGAAAAAATGCCCAAACACCTCGAGGCATTATTGGGCAAAATATTATTACAGATTGTAAGTGAATAATTGCAGCAGCAAAAGACCGGCAACCATAGCAAATACGGAGGCAGGATGCAACAATGTAGTTGATTAACCTATGCTTTGCCAATTCAAACCCTGACTATCAACTCAATTACATTTAGTGCTGCGGAAGCTTGGAAATAATAACCTGCAAGCTAGATCAGAATGAATAACAGAACAACGAAATATCGACAGAAAAACGTTTTAAAGGGATAAAACAACGAATTAAATCGGCCACAGAAAACTACATCCTTTCCGGCACATCAATGCCCATCAGCCACATTCCGTTCCTGATGATCCGGGCAACTGCCTGACTTAACGCAATGCGCATGTCACGCCTGGCAACATCTTCCTCAAAAACAATGGGCGACTCATGGTAGAACTGATTAAACTCACGGGCCAGCTCATACACGAAATTTGCCACCAAAGCCGGACTGTAAACTTCTCCGGCATCTTTCACAATATTGGGAAAATTACCGATCAGTTTTAAAACCTCGGCTTCTTTAGCGGTAAGAACAACTTCCTGGTCAATGTTCACCTCAAGATCGATATCGTTTTCCGCAGCTTTCCGGAAAACAGACTGAACGCGGGCATAAGTGTATTGAATAAACGGCCCTGTATTGCCATTAAAATCAATAGATTCGCGGGGATCAAAAGTCATGGATTTTTTAGGATCCACTTTGAGAATAAAATATTTGAGTGCACCCAGGGCAATGGTCCGGTAAATGCGCTCAGCTTCCTGATCGGAATAGCCCTCCAGTTTCCCCAGCTCTTTAGACATATCCCTTGCTGTGTCAATCATCCCGGCAACCAGGTCATCAGCGTCAACCACGGTTCCTTCGCGCGATTTCATTTTGCCATGAGGCAGTTCCACCATGCCATAGCTGAAAT
>JBEPWN010000196.1:0-5458 GCA_041642395.1 Marinilabilia sp.
ATAATGTAAAAACAGTGTTATCCCGCGCGGAGAATTTCAATGGGAAATTTCACTTTATCGTGAGCCGGGCTGTCTCCAACCTTCCCGATTTTGTAAGACTTACACGACATCTGGTTTCAACCCAACACAAAAATGCCGTTCCCAATGGTCTATTGTCCCTTAAAGGAGGAGATCTGAGTGCCGAAACCGCTCTTTTCCGCAAAAAGGTTTGGATATCAGGACTCAATGAATGGTTTGACGAACCTTTTTTCGAAACCAAAAAATTGATTCACTTGCCCTTGTGAAATTTTACGGATAAAACCTTTGAGGAGATCAAAAAAACTTGTATTTTTGCACACCGAATTTCAGAAATAGAAAATATAAATAAAATATAAAACCGACAAACGATGAAACGGACATTTCAACCATCTAACCGCAAGAGAAGAAATAAACACGGCTTCCGTTCAAGAATGGCTACAGCCAACGGCCGCAGGGTATTGACATCGCGTCGGGCCAAAGGACGAAAAAGCCTGAGTGTTAGCAGCGAAAAAAGGCATAAGAAATAATATGGATTTTTCAGCCAATGAGTGAGCTGACCATTTCCTGTTGATCTGAAGGTTGTCATTTCATCTGCTATAGTCCCTGCAAATAAAACTTCCAGGGCGGTTAACAATAAATTGATGCGTTCATTGAGACAAGCATTAAATTAGAAACCGACAAGACAGGTTACATCTGGTGTAAATCCAGCATCCCATTAGGACAAAAAAATACAAAAATAAAAACAAAGGGCCTTTGAGGCCCTTTGTTTTTATAAGTAAATTTTCAATTTCCACAATTATCTGGTCTTGTTTGGTGATTTTGTACTATTTTTGAAAACATTCAAAATCAGAAAAAATGTCAGTTTTCAAAACCCTTTTTAATAAAGAATCAGCCAAACATCTTGGGATATTAGCCCTTATTGGAATTGCAGTTATTGTTCTGATCTTTTTCGGACTAAAACTGTATACCAGGCACGGGAAAGGCTTTAAAGCACCAGATTTCACTGGGCTGACCGAACAGCAACTCACCCATTTAGCTGAAAAAAATAATCTCAGATATGACATCATAGATTCGGTATATATTGATGATGCCCCTCCCGGAATTGTAATAGAGCAAACTCCATCGGCCGGAAGCCTGATCAAAAAAAACAGGAATATCTTTCTTACCATAAACTCCTGGGAAGCCGAAAAAGTGCAAGTTCCGGATGTTAATGATTACAGCATCAGAAATGCCCGTGTAATGCTTGAATCCTTTGGTCTGAAAGTGGGTGAACTCATATATGTACCATCTGAATACACCAACCTGGTACTAGGGCAGCATTACCAGGGAAAACCCGTTAATCCGGGAACTCCGCTTGAACGAGGTTCAACCATAGACCTGATCGTGGGACAGGGACTTAGCAATCGCACAACTGCCGTTCCACTACTGGTGGGTCTCCATTTAGATGAGGCCAGGAATCGTAGTCAGAACCTGCTTCTTAATATTGGAGCAGAAATCTATGACTCCACTGTTGTAAGCAGGGAAGACACTATTAACGCTTTTGTCTGGAAACAACGTCCGGAAGGATCCAGGGATTCACGATTAAGACTCGGCGCTTCTATTGACATCTGGCTAACTGCCGATTCTTCGCACCTTGAGGTTGACTCAGCTGCCATGGAGACATTGACACCGCTGATGAACGAAAATGAGATTAATAATACTGAAAATGATCAGGAAGAAGACGAATTCTTTTAATCAGCTCCAAAATACTCCATGACAGACGAAAAACCTTTATTTGAAAAAACAAACGAACTGGACGAGATCATTGATGATGCAGGCCGGATTGCTGATGAGGATAGCCGGTACGAGCATTATCGCTTTGTAGCTGATGGCGGTCAAAATCACCTGAGAATTGATAAGTTTCTGGTAAACCGCATCGAAAATGCTTCGCGCAATAAAATACAGGACTCTGCTGCCGCAGGAAATATTCTGGTCAATGGAGAACCTGTAAAACCAAACTATAAAGTTAAACCCGGTGATGTCATTACCATAGAAATGAGCTGGCCTCCCCGGGAAATAGAAATAATTCCTGAAAATATCCCTCTCGATATCGTTTACGAAGATGAAGTTCTTCTGGTAATTAATAAAAAACCCGGAATGGTAGTACATCCCGGATACGGTAATTATAGCGGAACTTTAGTAAATGCCCTGGCATGGCACCTGAAAGACCATCCCTGGTTCCAAAGCAACGATCCACGTCCCGGCCTGGTTCATCGCATCGATAAGGACACATCCGGATTATTGGTAATTGCCAAAACGGAACAAGCAAAAACGCACCTGGCTCTTCAGTTTTTCAACAAAACCAGTACACGAACTTACCAGGCACTGGTATGGGGCACTGTAAAAGAAGACAGCGGAACCATCACCGGCAATGTCGGTCGCAGTATCCGGGACCGAAAGCAGATGATTGTTTTTTCCGAGGAAGAGCAGGGAAAACATGCTGTAACACATTACAAAGTTTTGGAAAGAATGGGATATGTAACATTGGTGGAATGTAAACTGGAAACAGGACGCACGCACCAGATACGGGTACATTTCAAACACATCGGTCATACTCTATTCAATGACGAAAGATATGGCGGTAACCAGATACTGAAAGGTACAACTTTCACCAAATACCGTCAATTTGTAAAAAACTGCTTTTCCCTTCTGCCCCGCCAGGCTCTTCATGCCAAAACTTTGGGTTTCAACCATCCATCAACAGGTGAATACATGGAATTTGACACTCCATTGCCCGATGATATGGAACAGGCCATTGATAAATGGCGCCATTACATCGCAGGAAGGGAAGAATAGTTTTGAGTTTCGGGTTTTGAGTTTTGGGTTTTTAAATTGTTCACTGGTAACTGATCATTGATCATTGATCACTGATAATTGGTAATTGATAATTGTGTTTATGAAAAACATAGGAATCATATACGGCGGGTATTCCTCCGAAATTGTTGTAAGCCGTAAAAGTGCAGAAGGCATCCGCTCATTTATTGATCGCACCGCCTATAATATTTTCCCTGTATTGATTACTGATGAAAAATGGGAAGTGATTCTTAACGAAAATGAAATCCCCATAGATAAAAATGATTTCTCGTTTGAACTGAATGGACAAAAGATAACATTTGATTGCCTTTACATCACCATTCATGGGACGCCGGGTGAAGACGGACTGCTCCAGGGATATTTGAAAATGCTCCGGATTCCACATACAACCTGCGATGTGCTGCCTGCAGCACTTACATTCAACAAATTTACCTGCAACACATATCTTAAAGGTTTTGGAGTAGCAGTTGCTGATTCCTTACTGCTGCGAAAAAGCCGGGAATACAATCTGAAAGACATCATAGAAAAAATTGGAATTCCCTGTTTTGTAAAACCCAATGCAGGAGGTTCCAGTTTTGGCATCTCCAAAGTAAAAGATCCTGAAGAATTGCAGCAGGCAATCGACAAAGCATTCGAAGAGTGCGATGAAACGCTTGTGGAAAGCTATATGGAAGGCACTGAAATAACCTGTGGTATTTACAAAACTGCAAAAAAAGAGGTTGTAATGCCACTGACTGAAGTAATAAGCAAAAACGAATTCTTCGATTTTGAAGCAAAATACAACGCAGACAAAAACATTGAAATTACTCCGGCCCGTATTTCAAAGGAGCTCACTGAAAAGATTCAAAAAATCACCTCTCTTATTTATGACATCCTGAATTGCAAAGGAATCATGAGAATGGACTACATCCTCACCGATGAAAAAATATTTCTTCTGGAGGTAAACGCAACCCCAGGCATGACTCCCACAAGCTTTATTCCACAACAAGCTGAAGCAATGGGCCTGACAATGAAAGAGGTAATGACTGATGTGATCGAAGATGCTATTTCAAGAGGTTAGTGCCTAAGCCGCTAACGCGGCATATTCAAACCACAAACACTTTTTTCGGGTAAAACATTCTTTTGTGCGCTAAAGCCGCGCGGGCTTTTACTTCTTTTCTTCAGCAAAAAGAAGTAAACAAGAAATGCCGTCGCGCAGACAAATTTCTAAAAATAAAATCATTTCCCTAAAATCCGAAAACTCGCTTCGCTCAGACAGTTCGGATTTCTTTACGGATAATGATTTAATTTTCTTAACGAAATTTGTCTGAAGCGATTTACAACCCCTAAACTTTCCCGAATAGCTCGAAAGTCTAATGGATATGGTCTCGATGAATTTCTGTTTTGCTTTTACCAAACATCATTGATAAAAAACACTTTTTCGGGTAAAAACAATATCTTTTCTTTTGTGCGCTAAAGCGAACCCCTGCCCGTCACTTCCCTCTATTAATCAAACCTCTTGTAATTATTTGGACTCCATAAAGGTTTATTTACTTTAACCCGACTCCAGTGATAAAAAAAAATGCAGCAACAATTATGACAGGTCCTTTGTTAAAACCATAGATGAAGGCATATGAGTATATTGTCCTCGCCTCATCCCTGATCATTCATTTTTTTATCCTTACTTGAGAATAGTATTTAATGATGTTAATGGCTAAGTTTACGGTAATCTTTTAACATATCTAAAAAAAGTACATTATGGAAAAAAATATTTCGAAAGTAACGTTTGCAGGTAACCCGGTAACTCTGGTTGGAAAAGAACCAGGCATTAATGACAGTGCACCTGAATTTACAGTTTTGGGCAATGATTTGAGACACGTTCACCTGACTGATTTTGACGGAAAAATAAAAGTCATTGCAGTATACCCGTCAATAGACACAAGTGTTTGTGCAGCACAAAACCGCAGATTCAATCAGGAAGCAGATAAACTTAAGGATGTCGTGGTTCTGTCCATTTCATGTGATCTTCCATTTGCCCAAAAACGCTTTTGTGCTGCCGAAGGCCTTAAAAATATTATAACACTCTCCGACCACAAAGATCTGGATTTCGGGACAAAATACGGATTCCTGATGGAAGAATTCCGCCTTTTGGCACGCGGTACAGTGATTATCGGCAAAGATAACAGAGTGAAATACGTAGAATACGTTCCGGAAGTAACGGACGAACCTAATTATGACAGGGCTCTTGAAATAATAGAAGAACTTAGTTGATATTACGGAACTCCATTGTCCGAATAATTAAAAAAGGCTGCCCAGGATAAAGGGACAGCCTTTTTTAAAAATTTCATGCCGAAGTTTAACATGAATATTGCTGGAGACACAGCCAATCATTGGCACGCAAAATTATCATCCTACCTAATACAGCAAAATCTTTGAAAGAACTTCATCATCTTTCAAAATGGATCTTCATTAATTCATTTTATTCCTGATCGTAGTTCTCCAATGGCTCGCAGGTGCAAACAAGATTTCTGTCTCCCCAGGCATCATCTACCCTGGCAACCGAAGGCCAAAATTTATTCTCCCTCACCCACGCCAGTGGAAAAGCTGC
>JBEPWN010000197.1:0-5432 GCA_041642395.1 Marinilabilia sp.
CAATGACTATCCGGTTTTTTATACTTCAGGCACATTACCGAAGCACCATCGACTTTTCGAATGAAGCGTTGCAGGCCTCTGAAAAAGGACTGGAAAGACTGATGGCCGCCACGGAAGTGCTGGAAACGATTACTTCGTCGCCTGAATCGACGGTGGATGTTGCCGGCCTGAAAGAAAAATGCTACGCTGCACTCAACGATGATTTGAACAGTCCCGTTGCTATTGCACATCTTTTCGATGGCGTGCGGATGATTAATTCAATTAAAGCCGGGAAAGACACCATCAATTCTGCGGATTTGCATGAATTGAAATCATTTTTCAACACCATGATATTTGATATTCTGGGGCTGAAAAATGAAGAAACTGCCGGTTCGGAAGATAACGGAGTATTGAAAGGTGCTGTTGAATTGTTGCTGAATTTAAGGTTGGAGGCCAAGAAAAACAAAGACTGGGATACGGCTGATAAAATTAGAAATGAATTGACAGCTCTTGGAGTGGAAGTGAAAGACACCAAAGACGGATTTGAGTGGAATTTGAAATCGTGAGAAGCCCCACCTAACCTTTAACAAAGGGGAGGAAAAGGAAGGCTATTGAAAAAAAGAAGTCGTACGGTTTGTTAAAGTAATAGGTTAAATTGATAATAAACGATTATAAATATTAATGAATTAAATCCCCCTTTGGGGGAGATAGGGGGCCTAATGTTTTCAGGAATTGTAGAAGAATTTGGAGCTGTATTAAAAATAGAAAAGGAACAGGAAAATGTGCATTTTACGCTCACCTGTTCATTTGCCGATGAGTTGAAAGTAGACCAGAGCCTGTCGCACAACGGCGTGTGTTTAACGGTGGTGGAAGTAAATAAAGCGGAGAAAACGTATAAAGTTACTGCCATCAAAGAAACCTTGCTGAAGTCGAACCTCGGTTTGCTGGAGGAAGGTTCAAAAGTCAACCTCGAGCGCAGCATGGTTATGAACGGTCGCCTCGACGGGCATATTGTTCAGGGGCATGTAGACCAAACTGCCACATGTACCAAAGTGGAAGAAGCCGACGGAAGCTGGTATTATACTTTCGAATATGACTTCGATGTGGAAAAAGCCAAACAAGGTTACATGACCGTTGAAAAAGGTTCGGTTTCGGTAAACGGTGTGAGCCTTACAGTGGTCAATTCAAAAGATAATTCGTTCCAGGTGGCCATCATTCCGTTTACACAGGAAGTTACAAATTTTCACACGTTTGTAACAGGAACAGTGGTCAACCTCGAATTCGATATTATTGGAAAATACCTGAGCAAATTAAATACCTACATAAATCAATAATTCTGGATGTCATTTCGAAAAATTTTGGGCATAATGAGGTGATGACAAAACAGGCAACTGTCATTTCGACCCGCCAGCCGGCGGGAGGAGAAATCTGTTACACATTAAGAGATTTCCTGCCCATTCGGTCAGGCAGGCTCACCCGGAATACCGGGATTACCAATGACAGATTTAACCCGCATTATTCATCACGGCCTTCATTTAAAAAAATTACGCAGGATTTTTGCCGGAACATGGATTTTTTAAGGGATTTTGATTTTTATGGACAGAATATTCCACTATTATGGACAGAATGTGCTCTATATTATGTGTCATAAATGGTGAAAAAGCTATTTTTTCACGACAAGACATACCAATCCCATCAATGCTTTATTTGACCTTATCGGCAAATAAGTTCCCGCAATAAACCTTGATATGGGTTTGGAGAACTGGTAGTATATCCGTCTTTTAGTCTTTTTTATAGTTGCTCCCACTTTTAGCAGTGAGGCCCGTATTGTATTTATTTGCCATTTTTTTGCTGCTTCGTATTTGGTTTGTTTAATCGCGTGTTTTAGCAACAAAAACAATTCGTATGCCAGGCTGCTCATTATCAACCTCATAAAGTTTGCCCAAAACCCATGGTTGGACAACCTGTCGGAAAAGCACATGTTTTTTACTTCTTTGATTCGGTTCTCGCTGGCATCACCACGTTTTACGTAAAAACCAAAATATATCGAACGGGCATCCTTTTCGTCCATATTACTTATAAAATGCCTGATATTTAACCCCTTCCCGGTGCTTTCGATTTTTGAATAACAACGTTGTGGCTTGTGCCATGTTTGGGCCTGGTACTGAAAACTGATAAAATGCTGGTGCTTGATATTTTGGCGTACGAACAGATGGGTAACTGCTTTTTCAGCACGGGAAATCCTTTGTTTTAACACTTCGTTACTGGCTTGCCCTATGGCGTATTGAAGGTTGAAGTCAGCGGCAAGTTTATAAAATGAAGGACCGCTAAACCCACTATCGGCACGAATAATAATCTGAATATCCGGATATTGTTCTTTGATTTTTATCAATACACGCTTCAATATAGCTACATACCATTTGTTGGAATGACTGTTGCCCGGACGTAGTACCGGAACTATTATCTGTCCGGTTTGGCCATCGTGAAAAAATAGTTCATTGTACATAAAATGGCCGTAATATCCATTAAACATCGATAGTTGTTGGTTGCCATGGGTTGGGTCGTTGGTCGAATCAATATCAATAATTACTTTCCTGCGGTTTTTGAGTGTACTGACATAGCGTTCTATCCAGGCATAGCATAACTTGAATATCGAGTGCTTGTCCAAACTATTCTCTAAACGGGAAATAGTTGGCTGTGAGGCAAGTTCACCTCCCAGAGTATCCTGCAATAATGGGTCATCTTTTAAATAATCAACATCATTGGCATCTTCATATCCCAGCATCAGTGAATAAACCCGCTGTTTTAATAGTTTTTCCATACTATGGACAACCCGTAAAGGGTGCCGGGAATCAGGGATTAAACTACTAAAATAATTGATTAGCTTATGTTTACGCTCAAGTTTTTCCAGTAGTAATACCGCCCCGTCACTACTTATTTGTTCGGCTGAAAAATCAAACGAAATCGCTGTTCTACCTCTATAAAATGCTGTATCTTTATGACTCATAATCGGGTGATGTAAAAGTGTTATTTTTTGTTATAACTTATTTAAAGATAACACTTTACACCCGATTATACAACTGCCCGATGAATTTTTCGGGTTAAGATTAGACCCTGAAACAAGCTCAGGGTGACACGTTTAATGAAGACTGCAAGTAACCTTGAACCGTCATGCTTGTTTCAGCATCTCTGTCATTTACTCATTATGCCCAATAAAAGATTGGGTGAACACTCGAAATGACAGTTAAACTGCTTCTTCGTCATTCATTAAAACCGATTCACCCTGATTTTCTCAAACTGCAACTCCTCAAACGGTTTTCCTTCGCGTTTCTGGTCGGGATAGCCTGCAGTGATAATGCTCAGCACCCTGAAGTTTTCAGGTATTCCAAGCAAATCCCGGATGTATTTTTCAGATGAAAGTTCACCTGAATGCATCCGATTGCGAATTTGAATCCAGCAACTGCCCAAACCGAGTTCCTGGGCTGTGAGCTGCAGTAAAACCGATGCAATGGAGCAATCTTCAATCCACACATCGTTTTTGGTTTCGTCAGCACACACTACAATGGCAAGCGGGGCTGTTTTCAGCGGCATTATACCGTGGGGTTTGCAATCTTTCAACCGTCCGATGATATCTTTGTCATCCACAAAAATAAACTTCCAGGGGTTGATATTTTTTGAAGAAGGCGAACGAAGTGCTGCCTCTTTCAGAATATCCAGCTTTTCTTTTTCAATGGTTTGTTCAGTGTATTTCCGGATACTCCGGCGATTTCGTAAAATATTTATCATTTTTTTGATTATATTTGTCTCAGATTTCAAATAAAAGAAATTTTTCTAACTTCAAAATCTCAATTAAACCTGAAAAGATGAAACTTAAACTATTGTTACTCTTCGTCGTTTCTTTTGCCCTATTCTCCTGCCAAAGCAACTTTTATTCAATGGATGATTTTGAAAAGGTAAAAAAAACCGATGCCCATTTTCATATCTACACGAATGAGCCGGTTTCAATAGAACAGGCTGCAAAAGACAATTTCCACCTGTTAACCATCAACACCTTTTCGGGCGGCTGCGAGCGTGTGGTGGAAGCCCACCGCTGGCTGACAACGCTAAAACAGCAGTATCCTGACACGCTGGAATACACCACCACCTTTTGTCTCGATGGCTGGGATGAACCGGGCTGGACTGAAAAGACCATCACTTGGATTGAACGTTGCATCGACGATGGCGCCATTGCCGTAAAAGTGTGGAAGAACATCGGGATGGAGTGGCGCGACGAAGACAGCACGCTTATCATGATTGATGACCCTCAGTTTGACCCCATATTTCAATACATGGCCGAAAACAACATCCCGCTGGTGGGCCATTTGGGCGAACCCAAAAACTGCTGGCTCCCGCTGGATGAAATGACCACAAAAAACGACAGCAATTACTTCGCCAACAATCCGCAGTACCATATGTACAAACACCCGGAGTACCCGTCTTACGAAGAGCAAATGGCGGCCCGCGACCAAATGCTTGCAAAACATCCGGACCTCACATTTATCGGATGCCACCTGGCCAGCCTCGAGTGGAGTGTGGATGAAATGGCAGCATTTCTCGACCGCTTTCCCAATACCGCCATGGACATGGCTGCCCGAATGGGGCAACTGTTTTACCAAACCCGCGAAGACCACGAAAAAGTACGCAACTTTTTTATCGGGTACCAGGACCGCATCCTTTACGGAACCGACATTATCGACCGCGGCGGAAATCCGAAAGCAATGCAACAACAAATGCACGAAACCTGGCTCACCGACTGGGAATACCTTGCTACTGATAATACATTGACCAGCGACTTAATCGACGGCGAATTCCGCGGGCTGCAACTCCCCAAAGAGGTAATCGACAAAATTTATTTTGAGAATTGTAGAAAGTGGTACATTACATCAAAGTAAAATAAAGAAACCAACAATACATCAATAAAACTTTTGTATGCTTGAAAATAATAACAATAAGTTGATTGTTCCTGATGAAATTATAATGAGCAAGATTTATTTTATCAGGGATCAAAAAGTAATGCTGGATAGTGACTTAGCTGAGCTATATGAAGTTGAAAACCAAAGCCCTGAAGCAACAAGTAAAAAGAAATATTGAGAGATTTCCTGTTGATTTCATGTTTGAACTCACAAAAAAAGAATTCAACTTCTTGAGGTCACAAATTGTGACCTCAACTTGGGGAGGAAGCCGGTATACTCCAATGGCTTTTACAGAACAAGGTGTGGCAATGCTTTCAAGTGTACTCAGAAGTAAAAAAGCCATCAAGGTAAATATTCAAATCATGCGGAGTTTCACAAAAATTCGTGAGATGTTAACCGACAATTTAAGCCTGAAACTTGAAATTGAAGAAATTAAAAAGAAACTGGCTAATCATGACAAAAACATTGAACTGGTTTTTACATACCTCGACGAACTCATCG
>JBEPWN010000198.1:0-5413 GCA_041642395.1 Marinilabilia sp.
GCAAATGGAGGTGGAAGTCTCAATGCATAAAATATTTGCCATTCAATAAAATTTTAGACAAAAATAAAGAAACAGAACTAGGATAAAAAATGCACTGGCACATCTTTTTAAATTACAGACCATAAACCCAACATCTGAAAATGAATTCTGATAAGAGAAAACAAGTCGGTTGAATAATGCCCTGATCTATTATTGGAAGTAAATCGTCAGGCCGGCGGCGAAGCTCCATACATCCATCATGCTGACATAATCGGTACGAACAGCTTCCAGCAGGTAAGCGTCGAGCGCCGAGAACTCAAAATATATTCCGATTCCGGTCAGATGTTTATCCCGTAGAGGAAAGTGCCACTCTCCGCCCCAGAATGGTGCCAGATGAATTCTGTTCTGAAAATAATATTTCTCGGGATAATGAGCCGGCAGCCGGTGAAAGGTGTTTTTAGTATTACCCAGATTCACCAACATCCCTGCTTTGGGCCAAAAATGGTTGAACCAGGGAAGCCGGGTGAGGTAAAAACTGTTTTTCAGTGATATCGTATGAACGGTGACATCACTCCTCCCGAATTTTTTAGCCAACAGACCATAACTAAGTGTAGGTTCATACATTTCCCAAAACCGGTAACCTGCACCAACAGAAAAAAACCCAACACTGCCGGCAAACTGGATCTTTGCATGGGCAGGAAAAAACCACCGGGGACGCACCTGGATTGTATCGCCCTGTATCACTCTCTGGCGAGGCTGATACATCCGTTCAAAAAATGGACCTTTGGGATAATCTGTGGCTGATGCCATCTGCGCTTCAGAGGAAAAGAAAGATGAAAACAGCAAAAAAATCAATATGCCAACATTCTTTATCATAGGACCTTATATCGGTTGCCTTGTAATAGTCAATGTATCAGAGTGAATATAGAGCAAGATAATTTCCCGATCCTCACTGTCGCCGGTCAATAAAAACGGGACATCACAATTTTCGCGGTATCCATGAAAAAAAGTATGGTTATGACCATGCACAGATAATGATACGTTTTGATCTTCCAGGATTTGATAAAACAAATACCGGTTTCCTATGCTGAATGGATCACTCCAGGGAGGAATATGAGCAAATACAAAAATATGTTCCACCTCATCGCCAATAACACAGGCATTTTCCAGCCATGCAAAATCGGGATCCTGCACATTTCGTTCCCATATGATATCATCAAAGAACACAAATCTGCAATTATTATAGTCCATAGTGAAATTGAGCGGGCCGAACATTGACTGATACTGAATGTCTCCATTGGAAAGAAAATCATGGTTTCCGATAAGTGTAATCATAGGATGCTTCAGGTTTTTCGCAATATCCCTGAACCATAAAAACTCTCTGTAAATGCCGCTGAGGGTAACATCACCATTGTGAACCACAAAATCAATGCTGTCATTGGCATTCAAAGCAGCAATCTGATCTTCAAAATCGTCATAATAAGTATGGCTGTCTCCAATAAGAGCTATTCTGAAAGACTGAAATGTATCGTTACTCTGATGCAGAATATCGCTGATAGCTTTCAGATTCATCTTATCCTCATCAGATTCATTGCCGGTCTGATAAGGACTGTACTCAATCATATTTTCGCACCCCCACAACAATAACAATCCGGTCACAAACCATTTAGTCCTGTAAACAAACCTGCTAATCATGACATTGAACTTTGATATTTATATTCAAAGTAACAATGATAAAAAGTAAAGGTCAATTTGAAATGGTTGAAACAACACGAATAACGGATGGAACAGCGAAAAATCAGACCAAAAATGAATTCAGAATTAAATCACGATAGAAGATCAGACAATTATACCTGCTGCATTTAAAATTGAGTTGAACAGTGGCTTCACGATGGTACCATCTGCTTCAGCGGAAGAGTAAAGAAAAAACTTGCCCCTTTACCCAGCTCTGATTCCACCCATATTTCTCCATCCAGAAGATCCAGAAGACTTTTACATATCGATAATCCCAGACCCGTTCCTCCTTTATTTCTGGCCCCGACCTTAAGCACCTGCCCAAACCGTTCAAAAATAATCTGATGATGCCTTGAAGCAATGCCAACGCCGTCGTCATGCACAAAAAAACGAATGCAATCATCATTCATCTCAAATCCGAAAATGATATGTCCGCCGGGTGAGGTGAATTTAAATGCATTACTCAAAAGGTTATTAAATATCTGGGTAATCTTCCCGCCATCCACTACATAAAAAACATCCTCATCGGGTACCTGAAAACTAATTTCAACTGATTTTTCAATCGCTTCAACCACAAAAAACCGGGACAGATCTGTTATGAGACGATTCAGATTAACACGGTCCTGATAAACATTCACCTGTCCTGTTTCAAGCTGGGATATCTGCAATACATCGTTTATGATGGCCAGTAGTTGCTGGCCGCTGCTAACGATAACATCAATACATTCCTCCCGTTCATTTTCACTGATATCATTGCCTCTGAGCAACTCAGAAAAACCGAGGATTCCATTCATCGGGGTCCGGATTTCGTGGCTCATATTAGCCAGAAAGGCCGATTTCAAGCGATCGCTCTTTTCTGCCTGCAATTTGGCTTCAATAAGATCCTGCTCAACTTTACGGGCGTGTGTTACATCGCGCACAATGGTCAGAATACGATCCTCTTCCACAAAAACCATCCTTGATTCATAAACTTCATATTCGTCTTTATTTGACAATTGATATTCGTATGTTTCGATGCCCTTGTGCGCAATTACTGAATTGATCTTCTCATGGGTTAAAGCAGCCACTTCTTTGGGCAAAACATCATCTACACTGCGATCCAAAAAA
The DNA here is from genome assembly GCA_041642395.1 of Marinilabilia sp. Taxonomy (GTDB): domain Bacteria; phylum Bacteroidota; class Bacteroidia; order Bacteroidales; family Marinilabiliaceae; genus Marinilabilia. The sequence continues at coordinate 2,821 of JBEPWN010000198.1, forward strand.
TATTCAGGGGTTACAAAAAGAGAATGAATACTTTCGGCATGATAATCCCTGATAAAACCATCGCGGTCAAAAACAAATATAAGATCCGGAATAACTGAGAAAAGACCGGCAATCCGAGCCTGGTTTTGTTGTGCTTCTTCAGCCGCTTCCCTCAGACTGTTGATCAGTATCTTTTCCTGGGTCACATTAGTGAATGTACCTATGGCCTTTTGGGGTTGTTCGTCTTTGAAGATCATAAAGCCACTGGCGCGGTAATATTTTAAATCCCCATTTGTGAGCTCCACACAAAATTCATCTTTCCACTCTTCCTTCCTGAGAAAACTGTTCTTCCAAAAGTTGGCAATGCGATCGCGGTCATCAGAATGAACCAGCAATATAAACTCGCTGAAAGACTGTGGTGGAGACTTGGTTGCTCCAATAAAGCCAACCCGTTCGAACCAACTCATTTTATCGGTATGCGGATCCCATTCGAAAATAATATCATTGGCATGAGTTGCTACAATTCTGAAACGTTCCTCACTCTCTCTGAGCATCTCCTCTGCCCTTTTACGGGCAGTGATATCACGGCCGAGTATTACAATTCCCTGGGGATTTCCGTTTTCATCAAAAACCGGTGTTTTAATAACATCCACATGGCACTCATCACCGTTAAACAAAGGAATAATCTCTTCAGCAACAACAGGCGTTTTCTGCCTCCACGCCATCATATCAGATTCCCTGCATTGTTCAAAAACTTTTGATAATTCTGGGACGAGATTTTTGAGGTGTTCCTCACTTTTGAATAAAAAATCCTTACCCTTGAGACGAAACAATTCCTGAATGGCATCATTGGCTTCCATCCACCGTCCTTTAGCATCCTTAAAGCAAATTATGTCAGGTGTTGCATTGATCAGTACCCGTAACCGGTCCTTGCTCTCTTTTAGTGCGTTCAAAGTGCTGATGCGCTCAGTATTATCTTGTACAATCCCAATGATTCCGGTAATTTCTTTAGATTCGTTCAGTATAGGTGCTGTTTTCAGGGCAACATTCACAACATTACCATTCAGAGTTGACCGGTAGGGTCCTTCATAATAGCCTTCAACCCCCGACAAGGGTGCTTTTATAGCTGGAAGAATAGAACTGTCTTCTATTGTTTTTAAATCAAAATTGAGTAATTCCCCGGTGGAAGCCCCAAGAATATTAATAAAACGATCATTGAATGCTGACAGAATAAGAGATGTACTATAAAAAAAAATGCCAACAGGGGAGAAATCCAATAATAATCTGAACTTATCCTCATTGCAGAATGTGTTCCGTTTCTTCTCAAAAAAGTAATTATCAAATTGTTGCTCAATCACCATCCGCGTCTGATCCATCAGCAACAGATGATGTTCATTCCATGGATTGGAACTGACATGAAACAAACAGAGCCTGCTGCAGGCTGAAATATAATTGGCAGATAAATTGTAGAAACGACCTGCCAAAAATGGATTAACCAAACCAATGTCACTCAACTCAAACCAGTCCAAAATTCCTTGTCCCGGCAAAGCAGTCCTGTGCAGCACCTCTGCAAGAACAGTTCGCTGATCTTCCGTGCGTTCCATCTCAGGAGAAGCCCAAACAAAGGCAATACAGTGGCCGGTTTCAACGGTCAAAGCCACCTGCGATCCTGTGAAAGTCGCAAGCATTTTTAATGTTTCCAATGCTGAAGGCGGGAACCCTTTGACATCGCGCATAAAATATCAGGTTTTCAGATATAAGCTATAAAAATAATAATAATCTCATTTATATGTTTAAGGACTGCTTCTCAATTTGAGTAATGGCCTAATTCTTTTTGCTAAGCCAAGCTAAGCTACTCATTAACAAATTTATATGATTATTGTCTTCTTTGTTTCTTTTGAGAAAACAGGAAAAATTGTAATTTTTCTCACTCTTATTGGGCCAGTGATCATTTTCTCAGCCATGCAGAGCAGTCTCCTAATTAGAGCCTGTCATGCTCAATGGATCTAATTTTCATTTAATGTATATTTCATAATAATGTGATTAAGTGCTTTTTCGTATTCTCTTCAGACATCAAATATCTCGATGTAAAAAGATGAGGTTTGAATGAGCTATTTATAGATAAAAACCATAGTTTTAGAATAAATTTTAAATTTAACTGGTATGTCAATCCTGGGAAATCTCATCTGGCTAATTTTTGGCGGTCTTCTTACAGCCATTGAATATTTTGTTTCCAGCATTCTGCTGATGATTACAATTGTTGGAATTCCATTCGGAATTCAGACAATGAAGCTGGGCGTGGTGGCGCTCTGGCCCTTTAACCGGAAGGTAGTTCCCGCACACAGCAGCCATGGATGCCTGAGCACAATTATGAACATCATATGGATATTGATCGGAGGCATTTGGATTGCCGCTACCCATCTGGTATTCGGAATTTTGCTGGCCATTACCATTATTGGGTATCCCTTTGCCAGACAACACTTTAAACTGGCCAGCCTGGCACTTACCCCCTTTGGTTACGATGTATTATAATATCATTGGCCTGTTTGCAAATAAATGGGCATCTTTGCACATCAAAAAAAAGAAATTCATTATGACTAAGGTAATCGGTATG
>JBEPWN010000199.1:0-5404 GCA_041642395.1 Marinilabilia sp.
GGTGAGAATTCTTTGCGTTGGACTGTTTCGCACAATGGTAGTGGATGTGCATCATCTGACGTTGTGAATGTACTGATCAATGCCATCGAAAATGTTGAGGCTGGCGGAGACCAGACTATTAATGACGGAAGTGGACAAGCTACCATGCAGGCTGATCTGCCGGATCGGGCCACCGGTGAATGGAGTATTATTACAGGTGGTGCGACCATTGTTAATGTTGCTGATCCCGGAACGGTTGTGAATAACCTTAGCCGTGGGCCCAATGTGTTCAGGTGGACAGTCAGGATTGGAAATTGTATGGCTTATGATGAGGTTGAAATTACCAATGGTGACGTTGTGGAGGCTGAAACCGGACCCGATATTTTCACTTGTAGCACTGAGGCTTACTTAAATGCCAACGATCCCGATAATGCAATAGGAAAATGGACCCTGGGCAATTTTGGAGCAGGAAAATTTGAAAATGACCAGGATCCTGAAACAAGAGTTTATGATCTGGGTGCTGGCGAAAACCAGTTTGTCTGGACTATTTCTTACGGTCAGGGAACGTCTTTCTCTACCGATACCATTGTAGTGACAAATAACCAGCCCGACGAAGCACGACCTAACCGGGGAAGTGTTATCTGTGGTGATGTTTATACATTGGAAGGGAATGAGCCTGATCCCGGCATGGGAACTGTATCGTGGAGAATTATTTCCGGCAGTGGTTCCGTTGCAAATGATGATCAGCCAATTACCGATGTTACCGGCCTTTCACAGGGAGAAAATAAATTCATTTATACCGTTCAGAAAGGCGATGAACCCAATGTTTGTTATTCCTCCGATACGGTCACTGTTACAAATGGAGAGCCAACAACTGCTTACGCAGGAGAAGACGATACTCTTTGTACGGATAGTGTTTTGCTGGATCCCAATGTACCTAACCATGGAACAGGTGAATGGCGTATTCATGAAGGTGCGGCAGAGTTTGAAGGAAACTGGGCGAAGAATATTGACAGGGGAACGAATAAGTTTTTGTGGGTCATTTCAACTGAATATTGCACATCTGTTGATACAGTTGTAATTGTCAACAATGAACCATCTATACCCAATGCAGGAAGAGACCGGCCCGTTTGTACGGATACTTTAACACTGTCTGGTAGTTTGCCTACCTATCATACGGGTGAATGGACGTTAATTGCCGGTGCCGGAGTTATTGAAGATCCCATAAGTCCCAATTCTAAGGTTACCGGGCTGGGTGATGGGAATAATCGCTTCCGGTGGACCATTACCAATGAAAATTGTTCTGATTTTGATGATGTCGTAATAAGAAATGATTTTGTTGAAGCTGTAATCGGGTTCGACAACTCTCAGCCTTTATGTACGGATACAGCAGAGCTGAGAGCAAACAATCCTCTTCCGGGTGTTGGCACCTGGGGTGTTGTTGGTGGCGGTGGCTCAGCAAGTTTCGATGATCCTTCTGATCCTAATACTGTGGTGCGCGATCTGCAGCAAGGTGAAAATATTCTTACATGGAGTATCACCAACGGACATTGTACCGATGTGGATATGGTATCCGTTATCAACAATAAACCAACTCCTGCTGATGCGGGAGCAAATAAGGCAACATGCGATAATTCTGTTTTCCTTGCTGCAAATAATCCTGAAGTGGGTGACGGAACATGGACACTTACAAATGGCAGTGGTACATTTTCTTCATCTTCAGATCCGTCGGCACGTGTTGACGGCCTTAAGTTTGGATCAAACATTTTCCGCTGGACTGTGGTGAATGAAGGATGTGAATCTTACGATGATGTACAGATCGATTTTAACAGTATTGAGGCATCTGCAGGGAAAGACAGTATCCTCTGTTCTGATATGGGTGTGCTTCATGCCAATAATGCATCCCCGGGTACCGGAATGTGGTCTGTGGCTGGTGGAACCAGTCAGGCAACGTTTGATGATATAAATGATCCAAATACAACGGTTAGAAATTTAAGAAAAGGTGTGAATACATTACAGTGGACCATTGACTATAAAGGTTGTCAAACATCTTCGGAGGTTGCTCTGAATAATGCTTCTCCAAGCACATCGTATGCCGGTAATACCCAACGGTTGTGTGATAGCGAGACTGTATTGGATGCTATGGATCCTGAAATTGGAGTAGGACGATGGGTTGTAATATCAGGTTCTGCAACAGTTGCATCTGTTAATGATCCCCACTCTTCTGTTTCCGGACTCCAGAAAGGTGATAATGTACTCAGATGGGTTGTGGAAAATGACATTTGCAGTAGCGAAGATGAAGTTCGTATTGTAAATAATTTGCCATCAACTCCTTATGCCGGAGCCGATCTTGAAGTTTGTGAGCCGGATCATGATTTAATGGCAGCTACACCTGAGTTTGGTGATGGATTGTGGTCCATCGTTGAAGGAGGTGGAAACATCTCGAATGTAACCGATCCCAGGGCTGAAATCAGGAATCTGCGTGCCGGACGAAATGTTCTGAAATGGACATTGACCAAGGGCCAATGTACTCTGTCCGATGAAATAGTTATTGAGAATAACACTGCAACCACAGCCAATGCCGGTCCTGATGTGGCCGATTGTAAAGACTGGGCTCTTCTTGATGCAAATCCTGGTATACATGGCGATGGTGAATGGTCTATAGTTTCCGGTAATGGTGATTTTAGAAATCCTGCTGATGAAGCCACAACAATCGATAATCTTGGATTTGGTGAAAATATTCTTCTTTGGGAAATATGGAATGGCAATAAGTGTTTTTCACGTGATACGGTTGTAATTTTCAATAAAGTTCCTGAGCAAAGTGATGCAGGTCGTGATAAAGTTTTATGTGAGAATTATACCACATTGAACGGGAACTCTCCTCCGGATGATGCCATCGGAACCTGGACTGTTGTTAGTGGTGCAGGTAAGTTTGATGACCCTGATTCCAATAGTTCGATTGTTAGGGAAGTTGGATTTGGAGATAATGTATATAAATGGACCCTATCATATGAGGATTGTGTAACCGAAAGTACTGTCAATGTAAAAAGCAATAAAACGGATGCCTATGCCGGTGAAGATGTGGTCGTTTATGATCCGGAAGTTATTCTTAATGGCAATAATGTGGGTGATTTGAATGCCCAATGGAGTATTGTTGGCGGCACGGGTAAATTTGATGATCCTGCTTTCTTTAATACGCTTGTGGAAGGATTAAGTGAAGGCATCAATATGTATCGATGGACCATTGAGGTATCCGGATGTACCTCTTTCGATGATGTTAGTGTTGAATATCGTCCCGTTCCCGATGCTGGTTTTATTACTAACAATGATGAAGGTTGTTGGCCGCTGGAGGTGATTTTTACCAATTATTCAGTTGGAGCGCAGGAGCGTGATTATCATTGGGAATTTGGTGATGGTGCCAGTTCAGGTGACCAGAATCCGACTCACACATTTGAAGTTGAAGGCAATTATCCGGTTATATTGACTGTTCCCGGACCCGATGGCATCGAAGGTCGTTATCAGAAGATCATTCGTGTGCACGGGCATCCCGAAGCCGCGTTTAGTGTTACACCCGAGGAAGTGTATGTGCCCGGCGATGAGGTAAGGTTCTTTGACCTGTCTGCTGGAGCTGTTGATTACGAATGGCATTTTGGTGATGGAAACATTTCAAATGAGGCGCATCCTGTACATGAGTATACCGAAGGTGGTGTGTATAATGTGATGCTTCATGTTACCAACGAATACGGATGTGTTGATAGTACAACCATTGAAAGTGCAGTTACGGCGATATCTAAGGGATTTATTAAATTCCCCAGTGCATTTAAGCCAAGGCCCGACGGAGGAAGTTCAAATAGGGCGAGTGAAACAAACAACAAATTCAAGCCAGTATATCGCGATGTTGACAGTTACAATCTGCAGGTCTACAACCGCTGGGGGCAGTTGATCTATGAGTCGAACGACATCGATGAAGGCTGGAATGGTTTATATAAGAGTCAATTGGCGCCGCAGGCAGTTTATGTCTGGAAAGTGAACGGAACATTTGTTAACGGACGTGAATATCGTCAGACTGGCAGTGTTTTACTTGTTAGGTAGTTGTTAGGTTAGTAGGCGAGTAGGTCGATAGGGGATTAGGCCAGTAGGTTATTAGGCCAGTAGGTTATTAGGTCAGTAGGTTATTAGGTTAGTAGGTCATTAGGTAAATAGTTTTGGTGTTGTTATAGCCGCAGGGCGGCGCCAGAGCGGTAGATGAATAAAAAACGACAGATTCGAAAAGTTATGAACCGCGGAGCGGTGACAGAATAGGCAAATAGGCTATTAGATTGGGGTATTTGGCCGGAGAGACGATAGAGGTAGGTGATACGGTAGAGCGTTAGAAATGCCCCGGAGGGGCGACAGAACAATAGTCAGAAAAAAGGAAAGGAATGAAGAAGGCGATTAGACATATTATTGTAGTGTTGTGTATTATAAGCATTGGTGCAGAAGGTATGAATGCACAGGACCCGACTTTTTCGCAGGTTTATGCAGCTCCTGTTTATCTGAGCCCTTCGTTTGCAGGGCTCACTGACGGAAGTCGGGTGGCATTGACCTATCGTGATCAATGGCCTGGCATTCCCAACACATACCGCACTGTTTCCTTTTCTGCCGACCATTTTTTTGAGCAGTATAACAGTGGTCTCGGACTTGTATTTGTGCGTGATGATCAGGGAGGAGGCCAACTGGTAACTCAAAATGTTGGATTGGTTTATGCCTATGAATTTCCCATTACCCGGGAAATATATATGCGTCCTGGTCTCAATTTTAAGTATTTTGAACGTAAAATTGATCCTACTTCTCTTTTGTGGGGCGATCAGATCGGTCCGGAAGGTGATATTCTGGCCAGTGCCATCGGGGATTTTCAAAAGGACAGTTACCGGAAATTTGATGCAACAGCTTCAGCGATGATTTACAGCAACGATTTCTGGGCTGGTGTGGTTGTTGATCATTTGGTAAAAAGCAACGTTGGTTTTACAGATATTGAATCGCCATTACCCATACGTACCACACTATATGGAGGTGCAAAATACCGTGTCCGCCAGAGAAACCGGAATCAGGATGAAGTAAGCGGTACTCTTGCCTTTATGTATAGTCAGCAGGATGACTTTCAGCAATTGGATGTGGGTACATATTGGTATCTTAATCCTTTTGAGTTGGGACTTTGGTATAGGGGAATTCCCATTGCCGAAAGTGAAGGGCTTACCAATAATGATGCTTTGATCTTTATTCTTGGCTTCAATATTGGCAATGTCAGACTGGCCTACAGTTATGATATGACCCTTTCAAATTTGGCCGGACACAGTGGTGGTTCCAATGAATTTTCCCTGATATTCAGATTTTCTACAAGTGGATCTAATAACTCGCCCCGTGGTGCCATTCCATGTGCCGAATC
>JBEPWN010000200.1:0-5384 GCA_041642395.1 Marinilabilia sp.
CCAACGCGTTGCGTTGGGCTGAATTAAGCCGGACTTTCAGCCCGAAAAAATCATCCCAATCATCACCGGAATATAATACTACTAATTGCTGTCAACCAATTAAAGCTGGATATAAGCGTTTTATAGAAATCCACAGTCATAGGCATCAAAACCTGATACATGTTTTTCTATCTTCGTAAAGTAGAACTAATAAAAAAGAATAAAATGAAAACAGTGTTCATTGTATATAATCAGGCTCTGACAGAGAAGGTGGAGCATATTCTTGATAAGGAATCCATCCGGGGTTTCTCGCGGTGGCCGAAAGTGCAGGGAAGAGGCAGCGTAGACGGGGAACCGCACGAGGGCACACATACCTGGCCGGCGATGAATGAGTCTATTCTGACTGTGGTGGACAATGAAAAGGTGGCTCCGCTATTGGAACATCTCAGTCATTTGAATGATAAAACCAAAATGCAGGGATTGCGTGCTTTTGTATGGGACGTAGAAGTGGGCGTGTGAAAAAGAAAAGGATTGTTGTCCACAGATTACACAGATTGACACATGTTTTTGCCTTTCCGGATATTACGACCCCGGGTTCACTTAGGCAAAACCCCTGGTGGTATAGCCTGTCCCGACTTCATTCGGGAGGGTTATTCAAGTTTGCACCCTTTTGGGGACATAAAATATTATCTGCAATTTTGAACCATTGATAACTGATCATTGATAACTAAACATTGATAACTGATCATTGAACACTGATCATTGGTAATTGGTAATTGATCATTGGTAATTGATAATTGTCTAAAACCTCCATCCCAAAGTTACTGCCACCTGGTGGTCAGTTGATGTCATGTCTGCAGGTTCCTGAACATCATCTGGAATATCTTGCGAATAATACAGTGAATGGATATACGATTGCTGGTTATACAAATAGGCCAAATCGATTGTCATATTTCCCTGTCTGAAACCAAGTCCACCTGTGATGTTAAAGTGTTCGCCTTTTGAATTAAGAAATTCTTCTTGATACGGGTTTTGAAAATAAGCATATCCGCCACGCAGGGCAATCATAGATGCTATTTTATATTCTGCGCCCACCCGAAGATTATGGGTAGGCTGAAAAGTTTCATTGATGGTTTGATTCAGGTCATTAAATACCGATTTATCGCCAATATTGTTATTGCTGCTGTTGTATTCCATGGAGGCGTAATTGGTATATTCATAATCAAAACTGATTAATCCGGTGGTACCGAATATATAGGCGAAACTTCCTGTTGCTTTGGCAGGCGTTCTGAAATTGAATGAACTCTCTCCCAGGGGACTGGTCATTTCGTAGTTGTCGGCATCAAAGAAATATGAGTTTGCCTGGGTTTCATATTCCATTTCCATTGAATAGTAAGTGGGGGTATGAAATGCTGCACCTAAACGGATGCTTTGAACCGGTTTTAAAATTGCACCAATCTTTAAACCGATTCCAGTGCCTGTCGTTCTTTCAAATTCATCAAAATAGAAGTCATCTAAAATATCAAAACCATTGGATTCCCTGTATTCGATGTAAGCGTCATAAACTTCTGCACCTGCCTTTTCATAGTGTTGGGTTTCCTTTTGATTGACGAGGCTTGCTATTCCAAGGCTGGCACCCAGGTAAAACTTATTGCTGAAATTTGCGCCAAAAGAGAGGTCAAAATTACCTGAATAACCCTCTTCTGAGATCAGTTTCATTTGATTAATTCCGTTAACAGGTCCCAATTCAAGATTACCACTTTCGTTAACGAACTCATATCCATGCAAATATTCGTAAAGATCACTTTCAGGAACCAATTCGAGTAATCTGGCATCATATGCAATTCCTGTGTAGAAATTACCAAGCTCTTGTGGAGATCTGCCAAACGCATTCGAAGCAAACATATGAAGAAGAGATGATTCTATCCCATCTCCCTGAATAAAACTCTTGCGGTTGTAATTATTGGTACGGTTATACCCAATTCCAAAATGTGTGCTTACCAATCCGTTTGTTGTCTCACGCATTGACCTGCTGGTTCCCACGTAAGATATGTGGTTGAATGGCACACTGAATTTGTCATCTTCGGTGGTGGTTCCGTAATAGTCACTTTCGGTCTGGTTGAATATGAGCGAAGGGGTAAACGCAAATTCACTGCTTCGATACACTGCAATTCCTGCCGGATTGATACCAACTGCGGAGTAATCGCCACCCAAAGCTCCCATGGCACCGCCTAATCCAATGCTGCGGGCTGTTCCCGAAGGACGGTCGTATGAATATCGAAGCGCGTGGTCTTCATTTTGTGCATTTATTGAAACTGTCAACAGTAACATTGATGCAACGGCTGCTGGTATTTTGATCTTTATCATTTCAATCGGATTTTATAAATATCCGCGCCTTTGGTTTTAAAGCACGGATATTTTGGTACAATGAAAAGAAGTTGCACTTCATAATTTGTTTATCGTCTTCCGCTGCGAACAGTACTTCCGCTTCTGGAACTACCACTGCTTCGCGAGCCTGATGATGATGAACTACTTGGGCTATAAGTACTGGTGCTCCTGGTTCGTGACGAACTGCTTTTGATGCTTCCCGAAGAGGAGGAGCTTCGTCTGGTTGGTGTATAACTGCGTGATCGTACTTCCTTGCGCTGCTGAGTGCTGCTGCCGTTGTTATAGCTGCGTGTTCTGCTTCGCACTGCAGACTGCTGAGTGGATCGGTTATCACTTCCTGATTTCAGGTTTCTATCACTGGTACGGCTTCTTGTCCGTGTCTGTGAATTGGTACCTGCCGGGCGCGTATAGCTTGATGTTCTGTTGTATGAAGGCTTGGACGCATTACCTGGTTGACTATACGTGGGTGTTGAACTTCTGCGGGTACCGCTTTGTACAGTTCCGGAAGATGCTCCGCTTCCCTGATAGCGTGAAACGGTACGACTTCGTGAGGTACTTTCTTCACCTGATTTCAAAGTAGCATTTCCTCTGATTGCCCGTTGTGTACCGCTGGTATTTACAACAGTTGTTGAGCCATCTGAATTTCGGGTTGTTCTGGTCGTACTGGTTCTACTATCCTGACGGTCCGAACTTTTTAAGGTATTGCTGCTGCGCGAATCACTTGAGTAACGCGTATTGCTGCTCATCGAAGGTCTGATTCCCCTGTAAACATCGCGATTTTCGTTGGAGCCGCTGTAATAACTGTGATTATAAGGAGAATGTCCATAGCCACCATATCCGTAATACGGGCTGTTATAATATGATCCGTAATATCTTCCATAATAAGGGTATGGATTATAAAAAGGATCATACATTCCGTATCCATAATAATGATGCGATGAATATCCCCAGAATGAACTGTGGCCAAATGAATGTCCCCATGGGCTGTTCCAGCGATTGAAACGATAGCTGTTGTACCATGGATTGGTCCATGTAGGAACGACATAGGCATAATGTCCATCAACATATACGTTCCAGTCCGGGTCATTAAAATAGACAAACTGAGTATATAATGGCGATGAGTAAGAAATGCGGGTGAACGGGCCATGGAAACGAATCAAACGCTCAGCATAGTCGCGTTCCATTCTGCTGCCGTCAAATCCATCTACCCAATAACCGGTTTCATCGTCATAGTATATCAACGAATCCACTTCTTCGTTTTCTTCATCGGCAAGAACCGAAGCATATTTATTCTGTACTTCAGAGAAATCACGGATGTCCTGCTGCTCACTCGCAAGCTCACTTCTTTCGTATTCCCTGATTTGGCGGTTATCTTCGCTTCTTATTTGTTTTTTTTCTTCCTTAACAATAGACGGCACCGGAGCAAAAGCCTGCTCCTGGTTGTCCTGTGTCAGGTCCGGGGCATAGTAAATATCATCATAATATACGCCGGTTGATGCCATTTGGCCGGTAGAGCATCCACCTGCCACTATCAGCAAAATAGCTGTCGTTGTTATTAATACCAGTTTTTTCATAAGGCATCCTCCTTTTAGTGTTCTTTAATATCGAAACAAATTTTGTACCAAAAGATCAATTTACGGCGCTATTGTTAATTATTGTTTTCATACACTCATCCGGGATTGTTTGCGGGGTATTGATTAAGGTTGCAAACTATAATTATCCGTTAAAAAAGCCTAAACGCAGACGCAATCATGCAATGACGCAAAATTTATGAGTTGTTTATATCAATGAACAGATTGTCAATCCCGAAGTTTCGGGATACGAATCATCTTAAATCTAAAAATCTAGGGTCTATTGATGTATAAAGCAATCTCGAAATCAACTTTTTTTAACTGATCTCAGCTTTTAGTAATTTCTTTTTCGGCTGGATTATGAATCCGGAGTTTCAGTTTTTTTATCTTGCTTCCGGAATTAATTAATCTGAATCAGCAGCTCATTATTTCATATGCGTACTCATAAGACCCTTCTCAATATATTTTAGAACATCAAGATAACAAAAAGTTTACTCATTTTTATTATTTTCGTGGCGCTTTCGGGGTGTTAATAACGCTGTTGTTTCATATTCAGGCATCTGAATAATGGTTGTTTTTATATCCCGGATCATTTTTAAGATTTAGCTTTCAGGAATCAGAGTATAAGGGTTAATCCGGATGTTAAATGTTTTATATTTGCATATTATGTTGAAAAATTGATTCATAAAGAACATTAATGAGTGTTTTCCCGGCTTTTAATATTTGATTTCTGACATCATTTGTCAAGTGGCTTAAGATCTCAACAGTCCTTTAAACTTTTGTTGTAAGTTGTCAGTCATCTGTTTAGTCTTAAAATACTCATGATGTTAAGAAGTTGTTTTCAATATGAAATAATCCATCTAACCTGGTCTATTCATGAGTTTTCGTCATGAGATATTCAAATGCCAATAAATGCAGGCAACCGCAAAGAAAATTGATGAGGGGAATAATGAATTATTTTCAAGTCAATTTTATTGAGGACGCCTGTATTTAGCCGGTAGTTGAACATCGTAATAGATAATTAATGAATAGTCCAGGCTAACATCTAATCCCGAAAGATCGGGTCTAACGATCTATTGAGATCTAATAATTTAAAGAATATACATAAATTATGGCAAAAGTATTGACCTCCAGAAGCGAAAGTTATGCGCAGTGGTACAACGATTTGGTTATTAAGGCCGGATTGGCAGAGAATTCTGCTGTCCGGGGTTGTATGGTGATCAAACCATATGGATATGCAATATGGGAAAAAATGCAACGCGCTCTCGACGATAAGTTCAAAGAAACGGGGCATCAAAATGCTTATTTCCCCCTGTTTATTCCCAAATCATTTTTTAGTAAAGAGGCCGATCACGTAGAGGGTTTTGCCAAAGAGTGTGCGGTGGTGACTCATTACCGGCTGAAAAATAATCCGGATGGAAGCGGGGTTGTTGTTGATCCCGATGC
>JBEPWN010000201.1:0-5380 GCA_041642395.1 Marinilabilia sp.
TCCTTACCCGGAAACACAGGAACATCTTTCTGCGACTGGTGCTTAAAAACGGCTTTACGTTTTTTCATCAGTTCATCCGGACTAACCGGAACCGCCATTTCAATGTCTTCAATATTCCACTCCTGCCATGCTCCACGGTAAAGCCAAATATAACAATCTTTAGCCCAATTTTCATCCTTGACACGTTCCACGGCCTGAAAAATACCCTGGAGACAAACCGCATGCGTTCCATGAGGATCCTGTAGGTCGCCTGCAGCATAAATCTGATGAGGCTTCACCTCCCGAAGTAAATCAACAATAATGTCAATATCATCTGAAGACAATGGCTTTTTCTCAACACTCCCGGTTTCATAAAAAGGCAGATCCAGAAAATGTACATTTTTACTTTTTATGCCAATAAAACGGCAGGCAGCAGCAGCTTCCCCCTGTCTTATGAGCCCCTTAATATTCAATATTGCTGAATTGTTGTTGCCTTCACTGGGATGAAGATGCAAATAATCGGTAACCTTTTTGGAGAAAGCACCAATTTCATCTTTGGCCACATCAAACTTCTCTGAAAATCCGGAAACAAAATCCATAAACCGCTGGGCATCGTCATCAAAAACTGCAATGTTACCCGATGTCTGATAACCCACATGCACATCATGCCCCTGCTCTACCAGGCGAAGAAAAGTACCACCCATAGATATAACATCATCATCGGGATGCGGACTAAAAATGATCACCCGTTTGGGAAACGGCGTTGAACGCTCAGGCCGAGTTTTGTCATCCGCTCCTGGTTTTCCGCCGGGCCACCCGGTAATAGTCTGCTGCAGCCGATTGTGAATATCAATATTCAAATCATAGGCCGATCCCGCACCCTGAAGCAAAGAATTCAATCCCCACTGTTTGTAATCGGCCGCAGTCAATTTCAATATTGGCTTGCCGGTCTTATTAGACAACCAGATGAGAGCTTTTTTCTGCATTTTATCATTCCACTCACACTTTCCGGTAAGCCAGGGAGTTTCAAACCTGCTAAGCCGGGATGCAGCCATTTGATCAAGAACAAACAATGCATCAGAGTGTTTCTGAAGAAACGAAGCAGGAAGTTCACTTGTAACAGGTCCCTCTGATGCTTGTCTTATAATGTCAGCTTTTCCTTCGCCCCAGGCTACAAGAAATACTTTTCGTGCCTGCATAATTGATTTTACACCCATGGTAATGGCAGCGCGGGGGACATTCTCTATTCCATCAAAATCTTTGGATGCATCTTCGATGGTTATTTCATTCAAATGAACCATCCGGGTTTCATCCGAAATCTGCGATCCGGGCTCATTAAATCCAATATGCCCGGTGCGTCCAATACCTAAAACCTGAATGTCTATTCCGCCAAACGATTTTATCTTACTGTCATAAGCCAGACAGTAGTTTTCTATTTCATCGGCAGGAATGGTGCCATCAGGAATAAAAATATGATCAGGATCAATATCTATAAATGAAAATAAATTTTCATGCATAAAATGGTGATAACTCTCCTGATCCTCAGGATTCATAGGATAATATTCGTCAAGATTAAATGATATAACATTCTTAAAACTCAATCCTTCTTCCTGATGAATACGAACCAACTCTTTATAAAGCAACAAGGGCGATCCACCGGTTGCCAATCCTAAAACCGTGGGCTTTTCAAGCTTATTCTTTTCTCTGATCAAAGAAGCAATCTCACGTGCGACAAATTTTGACCCGTCATCCCTGGTTTCAAAAACTCTGGTAGGTATTTTCTCTAAATGATCTTTCATAGTCAATTGATTAACAACTCAGTATTATTAATAAATTATCTTTTTTTACAACCCCATTTTCTTTCCCATTAATACCGGCATATTTTCAACTAATAATTACAAAAAATAAAGAAAACACAGAAAAAATATGCATGCTAAATAATTTAACCTGGTCTATTCATAAGTTTTCGTCATGAGATGTTCAAATACCAATAAATACAGGTAACCGCAAAGAAAATTGATGAAGGAAATAATGAATTATTTTCAAGTTAATTTTATTAAGGACGCCTGTATTTAGCTGGTAGTTGAACATCGTAATAGATAATTTGTGAATAGTCCAGGTTAAGGAAAGGAAACAGGAAAATTGCGGAATTTTGTTTGACGAAACAAACATAGAGAATCTCTAACAATAAAAAAAGGAAAAAACACATTATTTATGTGTTCGTACACACAATCGTAAAACCATTCTATAAGGCAACAATAAAATCACAAATAATATATTAATTCAATATTAACACATGTGCTTTGCACATTAATACATTGCACTTTTACAACCAGGAATAAGCTAAGTTTAATCGTCAAAAGATATTCATCTTCATTTTTTCTGAATTTTTTAATTCCGAAATTTGCAAGATGTAATTTTTGACCTATCTTTGCATCCGCATTTGAAAAACATTACTTTTAAATGAGACACGGGACGGTCCCTTCGTCTAACGGTTAGGACACAAGATTTTCATTCTTGAAATAGGGGTTCGATTCCCCTAGGGACTACTAAAAAAATAGTTAATCTAACATTAAGCAAAGGATTAGAGATGGCAAATCATCAATCGGCAAAAAAGAGAATTCGTCAAAACGAGAAGCGCAAGCTTCACAATAAGTATTACGCAAAAACAGCCCGTAATGCAATAAAACAAATCCGCACCAGCACCGAGAAATCGGAAGCTGAAGCGATGTATCCGCAAGTAGCATCAATGATCGATAAACTTGCCAAGAAAAACATCATTCACAAAAACAATGCGTCAAATCTGAAATCAAGTCTGGCGCACCACATACAAAAAATGGCTTAAGCATTAAGTCAGTTTTGGTCCCTTCGTCTAACGGTTAGGACACAAGATTTTCATTCTTGAAATAGGGGTTCGATTCCCCTAGGGACTACTCAGGCCTTTCCATTTATTATGGGAATGGCCTTTTTTTGTTCCTTTTTTGTATCTTCATACACAAAAAAAGGAAAAAATGGAAGTATATCCCAAAATGAGCATTCCCCAATGGGCCCTTGAAGACCGCCCGCGGGAAAAACTGATGAACAAAGGCATCGCCTCTCTCTCCGATGCAGAATTACTGGCCATCCTCATTGGTTCGGGGAGCCAAAAAGAGTCGGCCGTCGACTTATCCCGGAAAATTCTGATGGATGCCCGCAACAATCTCAACGAGCTGGGAAAAACCACCATCGAGTCTCTTCAAAAACGATATCACGGTGTCGGCCAGGCAAAAGCCATCACAATTGTAGCTGCCATGGAACTTGGCCGGCGAAGACAACTTTGTGCACCTCTCGATCGTCCCCAAATAAAAAAAAGCGAAGATGTTTTTGCCCTGATGCATCCGGTATTGGCCGACATTCCCCACGAAGAATTCTGGGTGCTCGTTCTCAATCAGGCCAATAAAGTCATCAACCGCTTCAACAGCAGTAAAGGGGGAATATCAGGCACCGTTATCGATGTCCGCCTGATCATGGAAAAAGCCCTTTATCAACATGCATCTTCACTGATTATTTGCCACAATCACCCCTCAGGAAACCAGCAGCCAAGTAAGGCAGATATATCCATCACCCGCAAACTGGCTGAAGCCGGAAAAATTCTGGATATTCAGGTGCTTGATCATGTGATTGTGGCAGAAAACCTTTACTTTAGCTTTGCAGATGAAGGATTGCTCTGATTCTGGTGCGTACAAAAAAACTGATTCAAATTATTGTAGGTCAACATTTATCCCATAATCGCTATCAGCCTTCTAATTCCGGACTCAATCAGACGTTTATTACTAAGGAAACATTTGCATATGCATATTGAATACATAAAAAATAAACACATCGATCGCAGGGAATACGACACTGCATTAAAGCGTTCATTCAACGCAAATATATTTGCGTATTCCTGGTATCTGGATCTTGTTTGTGATGACTGGGATTTATTGATGGAAGGGAATTATGAAACCGTTTGTCCGCTGCCTCTGTCAAAAAAGTTCGGGATCACCCGGGTAAAACAACCGGAAACAGCACCTTTTTTAGGTGTCTTTTCATCCTCCCATTTGCCTGGCGATAAGATTTTCGCTTTTCTTAAAAGCATTCCTTACCGAAATATAAATCTGACTCTTAATCACCTGAACAACATTAATAACAGACCTGGAAAAAAGATCCGACGGGTTCCGGTTCTTGATCTTATTCCTCCCTACCTGAAAACGATGGAACGCTATAGCGATAAGGCACGGGAATTACTGTCAAAAAACAATGGCACTTTTGTCATGCGATCCATTCGTACCGATGAGTATATGTTCTTCAAGCGCAGTTTAAAAAAAGGACCGACCATCCCAAATATGCAACTGACCCGCATTATGAATTATGCCCTCAGGTATAAAAGTGCAGGCATTTACAGCGTATATTCACCCCTTAATGAATTGATTGGAGCTGTTTTTCTCATGAAAACCAACAACCGTCTTTTTCTGACCGATTGTATCGAAAATACTGAAGGACAACAACAGAGCGCCGTATTCAGAGCCGTCAATCACATCATTGAAACCAATAGCGAAACAAATCTCACCCTGGAAATTCCATTGGGAAGTGCATCGTCTCTTAATACAATGATCCAATTCGACCACCACCACTGCCAGAAATACAGAAAAGGTATCTTGTGATAATAATGACAAAACAATTGAATAAAAGATTTGTATTACAAGAAGTAAGGATGGTTACCAGAGATCGCATTGATGCACAGAAATGGAATACATGTGTCAGCAATTCTGTTAATGAATCTCCGTTGGCCTATACATGGGTGCTGGATTACCTTGCACCAGGGTGGGAAGGACTTATTATTAAAGATTATGAAGGGGTAATGCCACTTCCTGTCTCAAAAAACATGGGCCTCCGGTTACTTCAAATGCCACCTGAAGTCCTTACGCTTGGAATCTTCTCCCACTCACAAGAAATCATTCAATTGTTTCCCTCAATTCTTTATCACCCATCATTCAAAAAATTCAGGTTTATCAGTTACAACGGAAGTCCCTTTCACATAAAAAAACAAACCTTTCCCGGAGTTGCAACCAGACATACATTTGAACTCGATCTAAACCAATCTTACAATAACCTTTATCGTGGATACTCAAGGAATCACAAACGCAACATACGTGATTTTCATAAAAAAGGAATCCAAATAAAAACCCACGGTCATTCAAATGCATTTCCTTATCTGATGACAGAAATAGGGGCTATAAGACCTGAATTATTCATCCCCGACCAATACCTTTCAAGATTTGAGCAAATGCTAAAAACTGCCCTCCGGGATACCCAAAGCACTTCTTATTCTGTATGGTATCGAGGAAGGCTTATTGGCGCTTCATTCTTCCTCTCAGTTAAA
>JBEPWN010000202.1:0-5377 GCA_041642395.1 Marinilabilia sp.
GAAAAAATTTATGAAGCACGAATAAAATTTGGTGCGACCACTCCTTCTTTCGACCTGGAAACTGAAATTGATCAACAATATCCTTCAGATCATATTAATACTGAAAAGATAGAAGAAGCCCTCCATGGGTTTGAAGGGGAACAGTCGCAGGTTCCACCCAATTATTCAGCAATAAATGTAAAAGGCCGGCGAGCCTATCAGATGGCACGAAAAGGAGAGGAATTTGAGCTTAAATCCAGAAATATTGTGTTTCATGAACTTCAGTTACTGGGATGCAAAAATCAGGAAGCCATAGTCCGTATCCGATGCAGTAAAGGTACTTATATCCGGTCTTTTGCCCGGGACCTTGGAATTGCACTGGATTCAGGAGCATATCTCACTGGGCTCCGGCGAACAGGGATTGGTTCCCTGAGAGTGGAAAATGCATATACGATTGGTGATTTCGAACAAGAGTTAGAAAATATAAAACAAAACTGGACCAACAACGGTTAATGTAAAAAAAAATGTGATTTTCATGAAACTATTTGCATTTTCATACGTATAAACAAAGCTTATTTTTGTGTCAAAAAAATTGAGTTATAAACCATACAAAACCATAGAACGACATTATGAAGTTGTCAAAATTTAAATACAAATTACCAGAAGAATTGATTGCGCTACATCCAACACCAAACCGTGATGAATCGCGATTGATGGTAGTGCACAAAAGTACCGGAAAAATAGAGCATAAAGTTTTTAAAGACATTATTGGCTATTTTAATGAAAGAGATGTCATGGTATTCAATAATACAAAAGTGTTTCCGGCTCGTTTGTATGGGAATAAAGAGAAAACCGGTGCCGAGATTGAAGTATTTCTTCTTCGTGAGTTAAATAAGGAGCAAAGATTATGGGATGTACTTGTAGATCCCGCCCGTAAGATAAGGATCGGCAATAAGCTGTATTTTGGAGAGAATGAATCATTGGTGGCAGAAGTCATTGATAATACCACCTCAAGGGGTCGCACTTTGCGTTTTCTTTTTGACGGAAGTTATGAAGAATTCAAGGAGACTTTGTACAGTCTGGGTCAAACCCCTCTTCCTAAATTCATTAACCGGGAAGTCGAACCTGAAGACCGTGAGCGGTATCAAACTATCTTTGCCAAGCATGAAGGAGCAGTAGCAGCACCAACCGCAGGGATGCACTTCAGCCGTGAACTGTTAAAACGTTTTGAGATCAAAGGCATCGATTTTTCGTATGTTACCCTGCATGTTGGGTTGGGAAGTTTTCGTTCAGTCGATGTGGAAGATCTTACTAAGCATAAGATGGACTCCGAGCAAATCGTTATTCCGGAGGAATCAGCTGAAATTATCAATCGTGCCAAAGAAGAGCGCAAAAGGGTATGTGCTGTAGGAACAACAGTAATGCGTACCATCGAAAGTTCTGTTTCAACTCACGGTCATGTTAATTCTTTTGAAGGGTGGACCAATAAATTTATTTTTCCACCTTACGAGTTTAGTGTGGCCGATTCAATGGTATCTAATTTTCATTTGCCTTATTCCACCCTTTTAATGATGGTGGCTGCTTTCGGTGGATATGATCTCATCATGAAAGCATACAAAACTGCCGTTAAGGAAAAATATCGTTTCGGTACTTATGGCGATGCCATGCTGATTGTTTAATCTGAGATTATTATCTCCCGGGAATTATATCCTTTAACCTGCACTCATATTTTTGAATGCAGGTTTTTTTATATTTTTTTCGTAACTTTTGCATTCTAAACCAGCAGCATCCTGCTATAACTGCTTAATTATGATTAAAATCCTTGTTCCCGTAACTTTTACCGACTACTCCGTAAATGCACTGACTTACGCATTGACATTGGCGGGAAAATTCCCCTCGAATGTTACTATATTGCATTGTTTCTCTGAATATGAAGATATTTTAGAAGATTCTGAATTAAAGGAACCTGCCACTGAGGAGAATGTACGAAAGCACGAGGATGAGGCGCGTGACAGACTGGCTGATCTTTGCCAATCTACGATCAATAAAATGTCTTCTCTGCAGGGAGATAATATCGATCTTCAAAATCGCTTCGAATTTGGATATCCTGAGGATATAATTCCGGATGTATGCAGGAAAATGGAGCCTGACGTTGTCATCATGGGAACCAAAAGTAAGGGCGAAACCATTAAGGAATTGCTGGGAAGTATTACGAGCGATGTTATGAAACGTGCTGATTGTCCTGTTCTGGCTGTTCCATCCAGTTCTTCTATTGATTTGGAGAAATTAAGCAAGATTTTATTTATTACCGATTTTAGTGAAAATGATTACATTTCCATGCATAAGCTCATCCGGTTGATCTCACCTTTCCAGACTCAAATTCACGCGGTTCGGTTTTTGTCTCATGATCCTGCTAAAGGTGAGGTGGAAAAAATGGAGCAATTTAAGTCTTATTGCGATACCACCTATCGCAATTATCAACTTAAGTTTAGTTATGAACAAAGTGATCAATTTATTTCTTCGCTTGAAGAATATGTAGAACAAAACAAGATAGACTTGATTGCAATGACCCGCCGAAAGCGCAATATGATTGCAAAACTTTTTACGCCTGAGATAACCAGGAAAATATTATTCCATACGGATGTGCCTTTGTTGGTGTTTCATCCCTGATGGGAATTTCCTTTTTGTGTCTGGCCTCTGTCAGCGATTTTTCTGTTTCCCGCAACGTAGAGTTAGTTCATCGGAAAGAAAAAAGGTTTCTGTGATCAACACAATGGAGACATAATTGTTGATTTAATTGCAGGTAGAAAGATTGGGATTGACTATTAATTAACAGGTTATTTTCCTTCTGATGGAATATTAAAACAGACAAAAACGATATGGTAAATAAGAAAATGAAAATAGGTATTTTATCTGCAGGTGGCGATTGTCCTGGTATTAACGCCACTATTCGTGGCATCGGAAAAACCGCCATTGTAGAGTATGGGATGGATGTGGTTGGTATTGCCAATGGTTTTACAGGATTGCTTGAAAAAGATGTGATCCCTCTCAATGAACAGTTGCTTTCCGGAATACTCACCCTGGGAGGTACCATTCTCGGAACATCAAGAATGAAACCATTCAAACATCAGGAGGGTGATATTGTGTCCGATAAACCACAACTTATAAAACAGAATTATAAAGAACTGGGTCTCGATGCTTTGGTTTGTATTGGTGGAAACGGAACACAGGAAACAGCTAATCTACTGCACAAAGAAGGACTCAATGTAATTGGTATTCCCAAAACAATCGACAACGATGTTTGGGGAACTGATGTTACTTTTGGATTCGACACAGCCCTCTATATTGCAACCGAGGCCATTGACCGCCTGCATACCACAGCCAATTCTCATAAACGGGTAATGGTGATTGAAATGATGGGACATCATGCGGGCTGGATTGCTTTGCATTCAGGCATCGCAGGCGGTGGGGATGTTATACTGATTCCTGAAATTGATTACGATATGAACATTGTTGCCAATTGTTTGATCGAGAGAAATAAAAAGAAGAAGCCTTATTCAATTGTGGTGGTGGCCGAAGGGATTAAATCATCCAAAAAGAAGAATGCAGGTGCTTATATTTCCAAAAAAATACGGACAATGACTGGCCTTGAAACCCGTGAAACTATATTGGGCTATGTTCAGCGGGGAGGAAGTCCCACACCTTCCGACCGTATACTTGCGACACGGTTTGGTGCTTATGCGGCTCGAATGATCCATCAGCAGAATTTTGGGGTAATGGCAGCCATCCATGGTAATGAAATTGTAAGTGTACCTCTTGAAGAAGTAGGCGGTCGCCTGCGGTTGATTGAACCCGATAACAGGCTGGTGGCAAAAGCCATGAGTATGGGGGTGTGTTTTGGTCAGTAACCTTTAATGCCTTAATTCTAAACGGTTTTTATTCGCATCTTTGTTGTTTAAGTGATGTAATTTGTTTGTAATGCGGTAATCAGGATTAATATCAGATTCATTACCTTTGTGTAAAATTTAACTGGAATGATGGACCAAACACAAATAGATTTAATTAATAGTAAGTTTACCGAAAAAGACCCAACAGCATTACTAACCTGGATGCTTAGCGAATACGGAGACCGCGTTGCGCTTTCTTCCAGCATGGGAGCCGAAGATCAGGTTCTGACCGATATGGTGATGAAGATTAAATCCGATGCAAGGATATTCACTCTCGATACCGGCCGGTTATTTTCCGAAACTTATGATTTGATTGACCGGACGAATAAAAAATATAACACTAAGATTGAAGTTCTCTTTCCTGATCATACTCAGGTAGAAGAGATGGTTAAGTCTAAGGGGATCAATCTTTTTTATGATAGCATCGAAAACCGCAAGCAGTGTTGCGGAATACGAAAAATTGAACCTCTTAAAAGGGTTTTTAAAACTCTCGATGCATGGATATGTGGACTGCGTGCCGGACAAGCTATTACACGGCACAATATTGATATGGTAGAGTGGGATGCGAATAACGGTCTTATTAAGGTAAATCCGTTAGCACGCTGGTCGGAAGGTGAAGTATGGGATTATATCAAGGCACATGGTATACCATATAATCCTTTGCATGATAAAGGATTTCCGAGCATTGGTTGTTTGCCATGTACACGTGCCGTGGAGCCCTGGGAAGATGTTCGGGCTGGCCGTTGGTGGTGGGAAAATCCCGAAAGTAAGGAATGCGGATTGCATAAACGGTAAGGATTTCAGCTGACCAAGAATGAAAAGGCTGGTGGCAATAATTGAAATAGTTCCGGATTTTGGAGAATTTTAGTAAATTCAGGTCAAAAAATAAGCATGATATCAGTTTGTATCCCTATTTATAATTCTGATGTTCGTAATTTGGTGATTAGCCTTCGGAAACAGGCACACGCTTTATCTGTGCCTTGTGAAATTGTTCTGATTGATGATTTTTCCAACAGGGAATTTAAAAAACTGAATTTTAAAGTTTGCAGTTCTGAGAAATATATTGAACTAGCGGAAAATATTGGTCGTTCCAGGATCAGAAATTTATTTGCGGACTATGTTCAGTATGAAAATCTTATTTTTTTGGATTGTGATTCACTTGTCATATCAGATAATTTCTTATTAAATTATGTTGATGCTATGGGGCAAGGCCATCATTATGTGATTTGTGGTGGGAGTATTTACCCATCTGATCGTCCATCCAGGAAATATAGATTGCGGTGGGAATATGGTGTCATTAAGGAAAGTAAATCTGCAGAGGTGCGAAATCAGTTTCCCGGCAAATCGTTTCTTTCCAATAATTTTTTGGTTGACCGGGAGATACTTGTTAAATTTCCATTTGATGAAAGAATTTCTGAATATGGACATGAAGATACCCTTTTTGGATATAA
>JBEPWN010000203.1:0-5369 GCA_041642395.1 Marinilabilia sp.
AGTAAGTGGAAAACTCAGAGGGTGTTTCTGAAAAATCACTTTTGGAAATTTTGTATTTTGGAAGTGGAAATTCCGGAGCGTAAGGAGAGGTTTTTAAAAATCTTGCAAATCCAGGATCACCACCTGTTGTCTTTTCAGGATAAAAAGGCAGCTTTTCAGGGCTGATGAATTCTCCGGTTTCTGTTGAATAATAACTTAATTGGGCGTATTTGGCATTTCGCTTCTCCAAAGAATCAATACTCCCGATTTGTTCATTTAAATAGTAGACTATGCCGCCTGCCAGAATCAGAAGTATGATAAAAACCCAAAGGACGGCTTTAATAAATTTTCTCATAGATATTAAAATAGTATGTTGAAGTTGTATGTATCCTGAAATGATTAAACCACTACTTCGGAGTGATTTTGTGCCAGCCATAGGAATTCAGGATTCCTTACTGGCTTCAAGATAACTTAAAATCGCTTTGTGAATGATTATTATCATCGCTTTGTGAATGATTATTATCAGACCATAACAGCTGGGGAACTGTTTCTGTTCAAAAGTTTTTAAAATAGCTGACAGCTTATCCGGACAGAATAATTTATCATTCAATCTGTCCCACCCATGTGGTATCACTTATTTTCCTCTCGTCTGCACTGCGAAAAATGATCCATAAGTCCAGAGGTTTCTGGGAGAGGGGAACTGGCAGCAAAGCTTTTCCCTGGTGTCTTTTAATGGTTGTAATCTGATAATCTGCATGAACAAAAGACTCTAAGTCTTTCATGCACCAGATCAAATTATCGGAGGGGTGATTAAAGCCTTCCCATTGATTTTCGGTAGACCATTCCAGAACGATCCCTTCATCAGTTTTTTTAAAACTTACAGAATTGGGTGTTGTCAGGTCTCCTTTGCTGAGAATGACTTTTTCAGGATTAATGTATTGATCCGGATAAAGGCCCTCAATGGCTTCTTTTAGATTCAATGAAACAGCTGTGTGGTAGGTTGACCGTCCGGTTGAAATATCCTTCATGGTGATGTTCACCAGTTGATTGAGATACCGCACCAGGCTTTGTGCCAGTTTCAGTCGCTGACGCTGTGCCAGCTGTTTTTCTGATTTTTTGTCTTTGTAACTCAGTGGGCGGGAGCGGAGGTAAGTATTGCCATGCATTTCATACATGACTACGTTGCCGACTATTCCCTGGCCGGGTCCGTTAAACCCTTGTTTTAATCGTGCCATAGTTTATTTATTTTCAATTTTTATCATCTGCCTCGTGGCAGGATCGTTATTTTATAATGACAGTAGCTTTCAACCATCTTTCAACTATTCTCAATAACATTTGCCACCAGTCAGCTCCATACCAGCTTCGTATCAGCTTCGTATCAGCTTCGTAACACATCCGTTACAAATTCGTTATTAAGTTATAACTAAGTCATTATAAAGTCAAATTAAATTCTATTATAATTGAGTTTAAGTAGACTTTATAATGAGTTTACAATGAGTTTATAATGACTTTACAACGGAGCTGTTATGAAGGTGGTACGGAGCAGGTCTGAAGCAGGTACGGAGGAGAACTGACGCATTGCCCGAAAACTATAAAAAATATTCAAAGGATTTTTGGTCACTTTGATTTTTTTTCTACTTTTGTTCGTGTTTTTACGAATTACTTACAACTAAAAATAAAAAAGAAATGGATATTAAAGTATTAGGTCCCGGATGCCCCAAGTGTAAGACACTTGAGAAGCTTACCCGTGATGCGGTAGAGGACCTGGGAATCGAAGCCAACATTGAAAAAGTTGAAGATATTATGGATATCATGAAGTATAACGTGATGAAAACTCCTGCTTTGGTTGTGGATGGTAAAGTTGTAATTAAAGGGAGTGTTCCCTCATATGATGCATTGAAAAAGATGCTAAGCTAATTTTCAGTTTTATCAATTGCAATAAAAAAATTAATTAAACCATTTTATTATGAAAAAAAAAATAAGCACACTTTCGTTCTTTCTTTTGCTGGCCGTAGTTTCAGTAACGGCACAATGCTGTAATTCAACAGCACAAAAAAGTGACAACAGCCAAACTCAATCAGAAGCAGTTGCCGAAACATCGGATGTGGAAGTTTATTATTTCCATGCAACCCGTCGCTGTGCAACCTGTCAGGCTGTTGAAGAGGTTACAAAAGAAGCGTTGACTGAAAAATATGGAGAAGATGTTTCTTTCGTATCAATCAACCGTGAAGACGAAAAAGACCATCCCATGATTAAAAAGCATAATGTGAGTGGCCAGACATTACTTATCGTTAAAGGTGACAAGGCAGAAAATATTACCAACTATGCCTTTATGAATGCACGCACCAACCCTGACAAACTAAAAAATAAAATTAAAGAAACGGTTGAATCTCTCTAAAAAACATTTTTCATGGAATTTTTACAAAACCTCCTTGAAAACACGGAGCTTCCGTTACTTACTGCTTTTTTACTGGGGCTGATGACTGCCATCAGCCCCTGTCCTTTGGCCACCAATATTACCGCAATCGGATTTATCAGTAAAGATATGGAAAGCCAGAAGCGGGTTTTCATCAATGGATTGATTTATACACTTGGACGTAGTGTTTCATATACAGCCATTGGATTGCTGTTCTTTTTTGGGGCAAGCCAGTTTGAGTTTGCCGGTTTTATTCAGGAATGGGGCGAAAAAGTGATTGGTCCGATTTTGATATTTATAGGTCTCCTCATGTTGGGCGTTATCAACATTAAAATTCCCGGACTTGGCTCTGTTTCCGATAAATTGCAGGACCAATCAGGAAAAGGTTTCTGGGGTGTCTTACTGCTGGGAATTGTCTTTGCTTTGGCATTTTGTCCTTACAGCGGGGTGTTATACTTTGGTATGCTTATTCCAATGACTGTTTCGAGTGTAAGCGGACTTTATTTACCAATCATTTTTGCATTGGGAACCGGTATTCCTGTGATCATTTTTGCATGGCTCATTGCATTTTCTGTGGGCTCAATTGGAAGCACCTACAACAAACTTAAAACTTTTGAAATCTGGTTTCGCCGGGTAGTTGCGGTTTTGTTTATCGGAGTTGGGATTTATTATACCGTTCTGTTATTGTTGTAGAATAAGGGTATCCCTTTTTTTACAGATAATGTTCGTAGATTTACGAATGATTGAGATGTAACAGGCTGAGGGGATTAGGCTAGTAGGCAAATAGGCAAGTAGGTTATTAGGCAAGTAGGCTAGTAGGCTAGTAGAGGTTTAACTTGACACAAAACTCTGTGAATCTCTGTGACTAAATCTGTGTAAATCAGTTTGTCATGCTGTCCCGAAACTCAAAACAAGAAACACAAAACTCAGAACACATATAATCATGGAAATAAAAAAAGAATTAAAAATATTAGGCTGGATCGTTGCAGTATTTCTTTTCGCCTTTTTCATGCCAGTTGAAAGTGCCCGATTCCAGGAAGCCATTGTGGCCACTTTCGATCTGACCAAGTGGTATGCGCAGGAACATGTCATTTTATGTTTGTTGCCAGCCTTTTTTATTGCCGGGGTAATTGCGGTATTCGTCAGTCAGGGCGCAGTAATGAAATATTTTGGTGCAAAGGCTAAAAAATGGGTGGCTTACACAGTAGCGTCTGTTTCAGGCACCATTCTCGCCGTTTGCAGTTGTACCATACTGCCGCTATTTTCCAGTATTCACAAACGGGGTGCAGGATTAGGTCCCGCGGTTGCTTTTCTCTACAGTGGTCCGGCCATTAACATTCTGGCCATTATCCTTACTGCCCGTATTTTGGGAATTGAAATGGGAATTGCCCGAATCATTGGGGCTGTGGTTTTTGCCGTAGTAATAGGCTCCGCCATGTCCTTAATTTATCGCAAGGAGGAAAAAGCCAAACGTGAAGAGCAGTTGAACTTCCCGGATGTGCCTGAGGAGCGCCCCATGTGGCAAACCGCTTTCCACTTTTTTACTTTAGTATTGATATTGGTTTTTGCCAACTGGGGAAAACCCGGAGAGGGAGACACCAGTAGTTTGTGGTACTTGCTTTGGGCTTATAAATGGCACATCACTTCATTCTTTTCTGTCATGTTGGTTTTCTCACTCATTTTTATTTTGAAACTTAAATGGCAATATGTTGCTCTCGGAGTAATTGCCACTGCTGCCTCTGCTTTTCTAACCACTTCTCCCCTTGTGCCTATGGTAGTTGGAATTGCTGCATTGAGCATTATAACCCTTACCGATAAAAAACATGATGAAAACCGGGAATGGACAATATCCACATGGGATTTTACCAAACAAATCATGCCTCTTCTGGCCATTGGTGTGGTCGTTGCCGGTTTCCTGCTTGGCTCTACACATGACGACACAGCCATAGCAGGTATCATCCCCAATCAGTGGATTGCCAATCTGGTAGGTGGTAATTCATTGTTTTCCAATTTCTTTGCTTCCATAGTTGGAGCATTCATGTACTTTGCCACTCTCACCGAAGTGCCTATTCTTCAGGGGCTCATGGCTGCCGGAATGGGAAAAGGCCCCGCATTGGCGTTGTTGCTGGCCGGCCCCTCACTGTCATTACCCAATATGTTGGTAATTCGCGGTGTTATGGGCACCCAAAAAACTTTGGTGTATATCGGACTTGTGGTGATAATGGCGACTGCTTCGGGGCTGATTTTTGGTAGTTTGTATTAAACCGATAAGAAATTAAACGTAAAGACACAAAGACACAAAATGTTTATGATGAGATAGATGAATTAAATTATTAGGCTTTTAAATCACCGATATACAATTTGTTGGAAAAAAGTGTTTGATAAAAAGAAACTGTTACGAGGCACATTAAAGTTTTAGGTTCGGGATGCCCGAACTGCATAAAGCTTGAAAATCTTTGTAAGGAATTGATAGAGGAAAACGGAATTGATGCAAAGGTTAAGAAAGTGACTGATTTCACTGAAATCGAAAGTTTCGGTGTGATGATGACTCCTGCTTTGGTTATTGACGGAGACGTTTTGTCACAGGGAAAAATTCCCACGAAAAGCACCTTAAAACATTGGCTGCAAAATGGAAAATGAAAACCAAAAATATTAGATATTAACAACTAAAAAATAAATATGAAAATTTTGATTTTATGTACCGGAAACAGTTGCCGTAGCCAAATGGCTCATGGCTTCCTGCAATCGTTTAACGAAGATTTGTATGTACGCTCTGCAGGAACTGAAGCAACAGGAAAACTGAATGCCACTGCTGTAAAGGCAATGAATGAAATTGGGATTGATATTAGTCATCACACTTCTGACCCTGTGGAGAAATATCTGAATGATGAATGGGATTATGTTATCACCGTTTGTGGTGGGGCTAACGAAAACTGCCCCGTGTTTATGGGTAAAGTGAAACATCGTCTGCACA
>JBEPWN010000204.1:0-5365 GCA_041642395.1 Marinilabilia sp.
TTTTTTTTGATTTCCTTATTATTGTTCTTTTTGGCATTGCCCCAAAAATAACCAAAAAAGTCTAGTCCGTTTAAACCTATCAACCCGCGAAAACCAAAATTTTCAGCCATTGCGCAAGCCCTTGAAAGCCGCCCATTTTGGCTTCCCGCCATCCGCCGGCCCGGAAAACGGACAGGCCACCGTGTCTTTGAATTAAGGAATCTTTTTTAATCACTAAAGAATTCTATCGATTAGTAAGATGGTAAAAATTTTCCTTCTTAAGTGCAGGTTTAATTTAAGATTTGCTTAAAAAAAACAATGTATTTTAATGAAAAAAACTCATCATAAACACTTTAAATTTAGGGTTCTTTCCGTTATTCAGCAGACACAATTTATTCATCAAGGAGATCAGGCCGTAGCCGCATGGTACGTTCCACCGCCTGCTTTTCGCGCCATTCCTCAATCAGCCGGGTATTGCCGGATAGCAACACGTCGGGGACTTTCCATCCCTTATATTCCGATGGTCGGGTATAAACAGGAGGGGCCAGCAAACTATCCTGAAAAGAGTCGGTAAGTGCAGATGTTTCATCGCCAATAACTCCCGGCAGAACACGAACAACCGCATCTACCACTACTGCAGCAGCAAGCTCACCCCCGCTGAGCACAAAATCTCCCACCGATATTTCACGGGTAATATAATGATCACGCACCCGCTGATCCACGCCTTTATAATGACCACATAAAATAATGACATTGTTGCATAAGGACAGACTATTGGCTTCTTTCTGATTGAATTTATGTCCGTCGGGGCTCATGTAGATCACATGATCATAGGTTCTTTCGCTTTTCAATTTATCGATGACTCTGGCAATGGGATCAATTTGCATGACCATGCCAGCCTCCCCCCCAAAAGGATAATCATCCACCCGCCGGTGTTTATCAGTCGAATAATCGCGAATATCATGTAAGAAAATTTCGACAGCCCCTTTCTCCATTGCCCGCTTAATGATGGATTCGCTAAAAGGTCCCTGAAAAATACCGGGGAATAATGTCAGAATATCAATTCGCATAGTGTTTCTATTTTTCACAAAGATAATGAAAAAGCATGGGGCATGGAGAAAAGGTGGGATGATAGAAAGGCTTTGGGTTTTTAAGTTTTCGGGTTTCTGGTTATGTGTTTGTTGTTGCGAGTTTCTGGTTTCGAGTTGTGTGACAGACAATATATTGTGAAAATTTTGCTGAGATAATTAAAAAAATGGTATTTAAATTTAGCTGATGTGAGTTTCTTAGACGAGCAAAAATAATATGACAACGCAAAATTAAACTACAGTCTATAATTCTTGTAACTTAGGGAATATTAGTTTGCTAATAATAAAAAACTTAATTTGGTGTAAAAAAATTTGAGGATTATAGTATATTTGATAGATTCGTAAAACAATAATTTTTCATCTCAGGACACCGGGATGTTACAAGGAGCGGCGCAACGGCGCAAACGAATTCATTTCAATGTGTTACATCATTTAAGATGTGTTTTTTATCGTTTTACATGCAGATATTCATGGGAATATCATCCAATTATAAAAGAATAAATTCAATTAAGTGATAAGAGCCAATCAGCTTTGTCGCATCTTTAAAATAATTAAAAGATGGAAGCCAACGATCTAAACAAATCATCTGAAGAACAGATGAATTTGAATTCAGGAAATGAACCTGAAAATAAGCCGGAAGAAAAGACCACAACCACCCAAAGTCTTGAAAATGAAAAAATGGCTCCAGACAGCACAAATGATCAGGAGAAAGACGAAAAGGAAATAAAGACAGATGGTGGTTCGGAAACTGCTGAAACAGATAGAGATTTACCAAATGCCGGTTTTCGCAAAGAAACGGAAGAAAACAATTCCGTGGAATCACCACAGGAAATTAAACAGGATCCTGGGGATGACAAAACAGAAGGAGAAAAGAAAAGCAATGAAACCAGCAAGCCGGAGAAAAAACATCCGGAAGAAGTGGACTACTCTGCCCTATCGCGTGAGGATTTGCTCAAGCAGTATCATTATTTGCTGACTGAATTTCCGGTTTCGGCCATCAAAGGCCACGTAGAAGCCATCCGCAAAGAATTTGAACAAAAAAGTGCCAACGAACTGACCAGGCTGCGGACACAATTCATCGAAACCGGCGAATCTGCTGAAACTTTTGTTCCGCCCCATGACGTTTTATCGGATGCCATGCAAAATGCCATTCAAAAATACCGTAAAAAACGTGACGAAGAGCGGGGAAAACAAGAAGCAAACAAAAAGAAAAATCTGGCAGAAAAATACGCCATCATCGAAGGCATAAAAGACCTGGTCAACCGGCAGGAGTCGTTGCATAATACATTTGATGAATTCCGGGAACTCCAGACCCGCTGGCGCCAGATCGGTCCGGTGCCTCCAAACGAAGTACATGATATGTGGGAAAACTACCATGTTCATGTGGAAAACTTCTACAATTACATAAAAATCAATAAAGAACTTCGCGATCTTGATCTGAAAAAGAATCAGGAAATAAAGATTGAACTATGTAAAAAAGCCGAACAGCTTCTCATGGAACCTTCCGTTGTGAAAGCCTTTAAAATTCTTCAGAAGTATCATGACCAATGGCGTGAAACAGGTCCCGTTCCTCATGAAAAGAAAGAAGAGCTATGGGACCGGTTTCGCCAGGCAACTGTAAGGATAAACCAGAAACATCAGGAATATTTTGATTCATTAAAAGATCAGTTGCAAAAAAATCTGGAAACCAAGAAAGAACTTTGTGCAAAAGTTGAAGCCATATTGGTTCAGGAGTTCAACTCGCCAAAGGAATGGGAAAAAAGCAGTAAATCCATCATGGAGCTTCAGCAACTATGGAAAACCATTGGTTTTGCTCCTAAAAAAGAAAACCAGGAAATATATCTTCGCTTCAGAACGGCCTGCGATAAATTTTTCGATAACAAACGAGATTTTTTCAAAAATTATAAAGAAGAGCAGCAAAACAATCTGCAATTGAAAAATGAACTGGTGCAACAAGCCGAATCGCTTCAGGACAGCACGGAGTGGAAAAGCACAACAGAGGAGCTCATCCGTATTCAGAAAAAATGGAAAGAAACAGGTCCCATTCCACGAAAACATTCAGATGCCATCTGGAAACGATTTCGCGGAGCTTGTGATCACTTTTTTAACCGGAAAACAGAGTTCTTCAGCCATAAAGACGAAACACAGCAGCAAAATCTTGAGCTTAAAGAAAAACTGATTGAGGAACTCAAACAATACGAGCCAGGTAAAAACAACGAAGAAAGCTTTAAAACACTACAGGATTTTCAGCACCGTTGGTCCGAAATCGGCTTTGTCCCCCTCAAAGAAAAAGATCGCGTTAATCAGGAATTCCGCAATCTGATCAATGCCCGTTTCGATCATCTGAATATGGATGAAGGCAATAAAGCTTTACAGAAGTTTCGTAACAAACTGGAAAACTGGAAAACCGACGGGATATTTGATGAACGGATTACCCAGGAACGCAATAAGATCATTGGAAAACTAAAACAACTGGAAAACGACATCACCCTTTGGGAAAACAACATTGGATTTTTTGCCAAGTCGAAAAATGCCGAAGCACTGATGCGTGATTTCAGAAATAAAATAGAAAACGGGAAAAGCAATATCGAAATGCTAAACGAAAAACTCGATCTGATTGAAGAGGTAGAAAGTGAGTAATAAATAGGTTATTAGGCGAGTAGGTTAGTAGGCGAGTAGGTTAGTAGGCGAGTAGGTTAGTAGGTTAGTAGGTTAGTAGGTTAGTAGGTTAGTAGGGTTTAGGCTAGTAGGCTAGTAGGTTATTGGGCTACCAAGTAGCGTCTGTTAGGCTTGGCTTGGAACTGGCATTTTCTACACAGACACATGGATACTAATCATTTTTTTCCATTTTAAAGACGGGCTCTGTGTGTAATCATTTTGAAATTTGATGTCTTTGCGTTTAAGCTTTTTTTTACGGACTATTGACACTGTTAAGTATCCTAGTGTCGAGTCAAGCATAAAATATCGTACCAAGCCTCACTTATTTTTGTTTTTTCTTCATGATAAAAAGTTCACGTAGCTATGACTATGCTCGCTTTTTCTCATTTTGAAAAAAGCAAAAATCAATTTCAACTTATACGTCATTTTATACATGACATGACACTATATTAAAACAATTTACCAATAACCTATTTCAAAAGCTTAACGGACTATTGATTATTATCCGGTCATTTTATCATGAAAGGGCACATATTCCGGGTAGATTTTGCTAACTTTGTGGCTTAATTTTTTGAAATAAAGCGCATTCGTTGAATCTTAAAACAGTGGAACAGTGCCCGATACACGTTATGTTTTTGTTACCGGAGGTGTAGCTTCCTCGTTAGGGAAAGGCATCATATCTGCCTCTCTGGCCAAATTATTGCAAGCCCGCGGATACCGGGTTACCATTCAAAAGTTGGATCCTTATCTGAATGTAGATCCGGGAACTCTGAATCCATACGAGCACGGAGAGTGTTACGTTACCGAAGATGGTGCCGAAACCGATCTGGACCTTGGACATTATGAGCGGTTTCTGAATGTCCCTACCTCACAGGCAAATAATGTGACCACCGGACGCATCTATCAAAATGTCATCAACAAGGAGCGAAAAGGAGACTATCTGGGCAAAACCGTACAGATCATTCCCCACATTACCGATGAAATAAAACGTAACATCAAACTTTTGGGTTCCAAACATAAGTTTGATGTTGTGATCACTGAAATAGGAGGAACAGTAGGCGACATCGAATCCCTGCCTTACATAGAGGCTGTGCGCCAGCTAAAATGGGAACTGGGACATCAAGCCGCAGTCATACATCTTACTCTGGTGCCATATCTGGCAGCTAGTGGCGAACTCAAAACCAAACCGACACAGCATTCTGTAAAAGCACTCCTGGAAATCGGTGTTCAGCCCGACGTGCTGGTATTACGTACCGAAAAAGATCTTTCCAAGGACATCCGCAAAAAAGTAGCCTTATTCTGCAACGTGGAAAACCGGGCGGTAATACAATCCATTGATGTAACATCAATCTATGAAGTGCCGGTAAAAATGCAGGAAGAAGGTCTTGACGAGATCATCCTTCAAAAACTGGAACTCCCTGATGATGGCATCCCCGAACTAAAAGAGTGGAAATCGTTCCTTAATAAGCTGAAGACTGCAAAGAAATCGGTTCGTATTGGACTGATAGGCAAATATGTGGAATTGCCCGATGCATACAAATCCATTATTGAATCGCTGATACATGCTGCCACTTATAATGACCATAAGGTGGATATCAGGCTCATTCATTCTGAAAGCATTAATGCTGAAAATGTTGAGA